>JAAYDD010000186.1 GCA_012729435.1 Desulfobulbus sp. | reverse complement strand
TCTGTACAGTACACGGTATTATGGCGAAGCGTGATTTAATGGAGATTGCGGCCATTGATAAACCGGAGCTCCATTTCCCGCCGCATCAGCCCCTGGATCATTATAAACTGGCCGGCGATTTCCCTAACATCTTTCATCTGATCCGTACGGAGGGGCCGTTTTTACTCCAGCATCCCTATGAATCGTTCAGTTCCACGGTGGAGCGGTTTTTAAAGGAGGCAAGCACCGATCCCAAGGTCCTTGTCATCAAGATGACCCTGTACCGGACCTCGGCTGATTCACAAATTATCCGATATCTGCTTGATGCCGTACGTCACGGCAAACAGGTGGCGGTTGTGGTCGAGCTGCTGGCCCGCTTTGATGAGTCAGCCAATATCCATTGGGCCACCCACCTCGAGGAGGCCGGTATCCATGTCACCTATGGAGTGGTCGGGCTTAAAACCCACTCCAAGGTCATCTGTGTGGTCCGGCGCGATTATGGCGGTCTGCGGATATATGCACATATCGGCACCGGAAACTACCATGCCGAGACCGCCCGGTCCTACAGTGACCTTGGCCTGTTGACCTGTGATCCTGATATCGGTGATGATCTGACTGAGTTTTTTAACTTCCTCACTCTTGGGTATGCACCGGCCCGGCATTATAAAAAGCTCTTGCCTTCGCCGAACATCCTCAAAAAAGTGTTACTCGAAAACATCAATCGGGAGATTGAGCATCAGTTGAGGGGAAAAGAGGCATTGATCCAGTTGAAAAGCAACGCCCTGACAGATGTGGATATCATAACGGCCCTCTATCAGGCTTCCCGGGCCGGAGTAAAGGTGGATCTGATCATTCGTGACAGTTGCCTGTTGCGCCCCGGTATTCCCGGTTTATCCGAAAATATCCGCGTGATCTCAATAGTAGGCCGGTTCCTTGAGCATTCCCGGCTTTATTATTTTAAAAACAATGGCCGGGAACAGTATTTCATCGGCTCGGCGGATCTGATGCTTCGTAATCTGGAACGCCGTGTTGAAGTGGTTGCGCCAGTGGAAGCACCTGTACTGCAAAAACAGCTGCGGGAGATGTTGGATCTCCAGTTGGCGGATCAGCGCGGAGCATGGGAAATGCAGCCAGACGGAACCTATGTTCAACGGCAACCGGCGGGAAAGAAAGGAAAACGCTCTTCTCAGGAGTTGCTGGACCAGAAAAGTGAGAAACGGCTGGCCGCAGCTCACCGGTCACAGAAGAAACTGTATCCGAAGAAGATTGTGAAGAAAAAAGAGAAGTAGTACTGACAGCATTGAAGGTCGAGAAGACCGGCCGGGCAGCCGGCGGCTTCGCGCCGGACGCATCTGTTGTGGAACAGTTCCGGTTCTGGTTTAAAGAGGCCGGGATTGTGAGGGGGTGAGGCTGATTGCCGCCAAGACACCCGATCTGACAGAGGCGCGTGTCAGCATCACTGATCCCAAGGAGGGAAGAATGATCCGGCTCATCAGATGAGGATCACTCTTCCCCTTCACAGCATACGATGGCTTCCCGGCAGGCAGGGCGTATGACTACGTGTTTTGTTACACACGGTTATCTGCGTCTATGACGGTCCGCGTCATACGGGCGATGATGACGGCGCTTGTCATGGGTATAGATTTTCTTGGGCGGGCGGCGTTCATGTTTGCGGTACTCGTAGTACCTCGGCTTGTGAATGACCCGCGGTGGTGCATAGACACGGTGATGCTTGCGGTATCTGGGCACATAGACATCCTGATACCACGAGTCTTCGACAAAATAGACCGGACGGCCGCAGGCACCGTACCCGTCACAGTACTTGTACCACTTCTTGATGTGTTTTTCCGGTACTCTGAGGTAGATAGGCGGATACCAAGTCCGAATCGGCCGGGCAATGATCGGTTCACTGTAAATGAGACGGGGGGGCGGATACCCACCGAGGTCGAGACGACCGTAAAATCCAGGGTCACCGATGTTAATGGTGACGCCGGCCCTGCCGGAGCCGGGTATAATGATTGATGCGGCTAAAAAGAGGAGCGAAAAAACAGCGTAACGGTTCATAGAGTGCCTCGCTTGCAAATCTGCGATGAGGTGGCGGTTCGGGCCTGTTGCTTCATGCAGACAGGCCGTGGGAAGGGGCAGGGAAATGATCGTCAGCAGTTGTTAAAAAATGCGGGGTGATAGGTAACAACACCCCGGGCGTTTTCTCCGGTCAGAGACTGGGCGAGGAAATTTTCCTGGGGAGACTCAGCAAGCAGGAGATCCGGGTTGTTGCGAAAGCCGAACTGACGATAAAAGGCCGGGTTACCCAGCAGCACACATCCATGTGCTCCACGCTGACGCAACTCTTTCAATCCTGCCCGCACCAGCGCACTGCCGATGCCCTTGCGCTGCATGGCCGGTAACACCGACAGAGGTCCTAAGGCGTACCATCCGGTGGAACCGTCGGAAATATCCACATCTGAAAAGGCGATATGCCCGACGATTTCGCCGTCAACCTCGGCCACGAGTGAGATCGAAAGCGAGTTGGTCTCACGCAACCGGTCGATGATACGGTGTTCCGTGTGGCTGCTCTGTGTCTGGGCAAGAAACGCGTTGAGAGCAAGTGCTCTGATGCGTTCGGTATCGGCGGACTGCTCCGGTCTGATTACAATATCCATCGCAAATAGAGTGGGTGGTTGTTCAGTGAAAGAAACAATAGAGCATCTTCAGGTTTTCGTCCAGGTAAAAAGATCGATGTTGCACGACAGGTGAGACTGTTTGCCCGGATCCATCTCTTTTCGTGCCGGCGTGAGCGACCGGATCATCGTCGGCAGTCAGCCGGTTCAGCAGGTAATCCCGGCTTCTTTCTTGGCCGGTATTCTGCTCTGTGGTATAAAGTTCTTCTGTTATTCTGTAAAAATAAACTGTCATTCTGACTACAGAGAAGGAGGTAAGAGTGTCCCTGCAGCGTATTATAGTGGCGGATCGTATCATTCTTGACAATCTGTTTACAGAGGAAGGTTATGATCTGGAGAAGAGCGCTGACAACCTCGCCGAGATGCGTGGTCGAATCATTATGAACTATCTGGAAGAGACGTATCCCGGTGTTGAGGTATGCGTTGACATCGGCATCCAGAAAGAGTCCGGACCGGAACAGCCGGTTGAGGTGGCCGCTTATATCAGTGATGAAGAGATGGACCCTGCGCAGTCTGCAGTTATCCGTCAGCAGCTGATTGAACCGTTAGCCGTCACCAAGACCGATCGTACCTGGGCGGTCCGGCTCTCATAACCGCTGATGCCGGAGCGTAGATAAGGCATCACCTCGCTGTCTGTACGGCTTTACCGCCCGGTTTCCACTAAAAGTCAAAACCGAGACGGGTGGTGAAGCCGTGGCTGTTTTCTGCCTGGTTTTCCATGGATAAATTACTGTCCTGGTAGTATTCAAGACTCAGAACGGTTGAATCGAAAAGTGTCACGGAGGCTCTGGTGCTGTAACGCCTCTCCGGTAAGACGGAGTACAGACTGTCTGATGAGCGCAGATAACCGACAGACAGGGTTGTCTCGTGTTGCAGGAAGTCTGTCTGATAGGCAAGCTCGCTGTTCCAGGCCACAGGCTCATGTTCTGTACCGATCCGGGTAAACTCGTTCAGATGGCGGGTATCCAGAGCACGGATATATCCGCCGGTTAAACTCACGGTCCTGTAACGCGCCCCCAGACTCACATTGACTCCCGGTGCAGACCCCAGCACATTTCCGTCATCTTCCTCAAGAACATCCGGCATTCTGGTCATGTGGCCAAGGTTATGAACCCAGGCAAGACCGGCATTGAAAGAGGCGGTTTTATTCATGGGATACTGATAGGCAAAGGAGGCCTGGTTGTCAGTAACCGTATAATCTATGTTATCGAACCCCTGAGACCAGGTGGTTGTTGGTAATGATCTCTGCGGAAAAGGATTGCCCGTCAAAGCAGAAAATGAACGTTCAGCATGGGCGAATTTCTGGAGCGGTTGTGGGGTGTGGGGGAGAGTGAAAAGGGAGGACCAGGGTTCAGAAACAATATGAAGCGGACGAATGCTGATTGTCTGTCCGACCGCGTCTTTTTGAGCGGTGAATTGGAAGTCCGGAAGATCAGAGGAAATCTCAATATCAAAGAACGAACCGGCACTGTAACCGCGGGTGTACGGTGTGAAACTGCTGTCAAGGAGCCAACGGCTTAAACAGACAAAACGACTGGATTGCCCAGATCGGCATACCTGCGGCTGGTCGGCCTTTTGTACCGGTTTCCGGCATGTCTGTGCTGCGTTTGTTAAAGACGGGGCAATGAGGGCAATCACGGCAAAACACCGGACAACGGTCAGGAAGACCGGATGCTGTCCGGACCGTGTGAACGGGCGGTTGTCGTTCAGTCTGTGTGCAGGCAGATCATCCAGAGGCATACATATACATCTAATATATTCTTTTCTGAATGCAAACAGCTCGTTGGCCGGCAGTCATATTTTTTAGTCCTTTGTCAGTATAGTGCGTGCCGGCTCATCCGATCTGCTGCCCCGGTATCCGTATCACTCTTTTTTTGACAAAGGAGTGCAGTTGGAGTAATGATCGAGGTATATCTTGTTGGATCAGCGTTTTGTTTGCATACATGTTCATGGTTGGACAGACGGATATTGTTCAGCACTCCTGAACCCGCCTGTTGTTAGCAGATAGCCGTGTATCCCGGCACACTACCGTTCAAAAAGACCACCTGCCATGTACGCCGCCAACAGTGCACACTCCGGTGCTTCAGAAAGTGTGCGATCCTGTTGGTCATGCTGATCCTTTTGTTTACCGGAGCACATGTTCGGGCGCAATAGCCAGCAATCAAACCTTAACAGTTAATGTCAGTTCTCATGGATCGACCAGAAATCACCAATGTACTGTTTCACCCTGTTCAAGTTCCAAGAAACACCCCGCCGCAAAACGCTGTTGATATCGATGTGCAGGTGGAGGAAAATGTGACCATTGCCTGTCGTTTGTACAGCGCCGACCCTGCAGCACCGACTATTATCTTTTTTCACGGAAACGGTGAGATCATCCCGGACTACGATGCGATCGGCCCCATGTATGTGCGCGAGCGGTTGAACTTTCTGGTCACTGAATATCGCGGATACGGATGGAGTACCGGCATGCCTCTGACCAGTACCCTGCTTGCCGACAGCAACACGGTGTTTCTGTCGGCGCGGCAGTGGTTAAACGACCATGGATACACCGGATCACTGTTTGTTATGGGACGTTCACTGGGCAGTGCCAGCGCCATTGATGTGGCGGTGAATCATAGCGAGCTTATCGACGGCCTCATCATTGAATCCGGATTTGCCAAAACGCTCCCCCTGGCTGCGGTTCTCGGCATTGATCTGGAACAGCTGGGGATCACCGAAGAGCAGACCTTTAACAACAGTGCAAAAATTGCTACCTTTACAAAGCCAACCTACATTCTTCACGGTCAGTACGATCAGCTCATTCAGCTCTGGCAGGCAGAGACCCTCCATGCGCAGTGTGATGCGAAGCAGAAGGAGTTGCAGGTTGTTCCCCGGGCGGATCATAACTCTCTCATCGCAGTTGCAGGACCACTGTACTTTCAGGAAATCAGAAAATTTATTGAAAAGGTCGCCGGCATAGCACCGGACTGGCGGGAGCGGCGCCGGCAGTTCAAGGAAAAACAGGCACAGGTCGCAGGAAAGACATCATGACGGGTAAGCGTACCGATTATCTCTCCTGGGACGAGTACTTCATGGCGGTTGCTATTTTATCTGGCCACCGTTCCAAGGATCCGAATACCCAGGTTGGGGCCTGTGTTGCCAACAGTCAGAATAAAATCGTCGGCGTCGGGTACAATGGTTTTCCCTGGCGCTGTTCAGATGATGAGCTGCCGTGGGCACGCGAAGGGGCGTACCTGGATACCAAGTACCCGTATGTGTGTCATGCAGAGCTGAACGCGGTACTTAACTCAATCTCTTACGATCTGCGTGACTGCAGGCTCTATGTGGCTCTCTTTCCCTGCAATGAGTGCACCAAGGTCATCATCCAGGCAGGTATTCGCGAAATTATCTACTTGTCCGACAAGTATAAGGATACAGACTCGGTGAAGGCGGCCAAGATCATGCTCGATAAATCCAGAACCATCTATCGCCAGTTTTTTCCCGGCAGGAAGATGGTTACGCTTAACTTCCAGGTTGACTGATGGTTTTGTCCTGTCATGGCATGATGAGCAGGATGCCGCAGTCTGTCATCCGGGTCAGGACAGCCCGGCTGCCAAAGGAAAGCCATGCGATTTGACGAACTCAACCTTCCGGAATGCCTGCTGCAGGGGATTGCCGGGGCAGGGTATGAGCAGTGCACGCCGATCCAGGAACAGTCGCTTCCACTGACTTTGATCGGGAAAGATGTGGCCGGTCGCGGTCAGACCGGCACCGGCAAGACCGCTGCCTTTCTCATTGCTCTGTTTAACCGGCTTCTGACCAACCCTGCTGCCGCCGGTCAGCCACGGGCTCTCATCCTTGCACCGACCAGAGAGCTGGCCGTTCAGATCGAGCACGATGCGCTCCTGCTTGGCGGAGCATGCGGCTTTTCCATTCAGGCTGTGTACGGCGGAGTGGACTACAACAGACAGCGTGAGGCCCTGCGGGCCGGAGTAGATGTTATTGTCGCAACTCCAGGACGTTTGATCGATTATCTCAAGCAGAAGGTGTGTACTCTGAAGGCCATTGAAGTGCTGGTGATCGATGAGGCTGACCGCATGTTTGATCTTGGCTTCATTGCTGACCTGCGCTACATCCTGCGCCTGTTGCCGCCCTTTGATAAGCGGCAGAATCTGTTGTTTTCCGCCACACTGAACCAGCGGGTCATGGAGCTGGCCTACGAGTTCATGAACGAACCGGTCAAGGTGACGGTGGGCGGTGAACATCTTACTGCCGACAATATTGAGGAGGTGTTGTACCACGTTTCCAGTCAGGAGAAGTTTCCCCTGCTGCTCGGGCTGCTGCGCACAGAGGATATGAAACGCGTTATGATTTTTGTCAACACCAAACGTGAAGGCGAACGTCTGCAGGCCCTTATGACGGCAAACAACTGCTCGAGCCGTTTTCTGTCCGGTGATGTGGCTCAGGAAAAACGACTGCGCATCATGCGCCAGTTCAAGGAGGGCAGGCTGTCCATACTGATTGCCACCGATGTTGCCTCCAGAGGGCTGCACATTGACGATGTCTCCCATGTCATCAACTATGATCTGCCCGAAGACTGTGAAGACTATGTGCACCGTATCGGTCGTACCGCACGGGTCGGCGCCACAGGTACTGCAATCTCCCTGGCGGATGAAAACGGGGTGCTGTCACTGGAGGCAATTGAAGCCTACATCGGCCATCCCATCCCCACTGTGTGGGCTGAGGACAGCCTCTTTGTGACTGATTTTAAACCTGCTCCTCAGAAATCGAGAAATCACCCGCAGAATGTCAGCCACCGCACCGGCCGTCCGATAAAAAAACGCGGATCGAGACGACGGTAACAGCCACCTTCCGCCTCTAAAGGTGCGTTGATCACCTTTTTCGATTTTATCATTCAGGTCGCTAGGTCCGGGAGATAGATTGAACTATTCAGAGATCCGATGAAGAACAGTATTGATAAATCTCCATCTGTGGACTTTTCTGGTCAGTAAACAAGATGGCCGATGCTGTTAAAGAGCCAGCCCACAAGGGTGAACATCACCCACAGGTAAAAGATAAACAGAAGCTGCAGTTTCAACTGCATGATCTGACGTAAAAGAAGTATCTCCGGCAGGCTGGCAGCCACCGCGCTCATGCAGAATGCCAGAGTAGTACCGATGGGTAACCCTTTGGTCAGCAGGCTTTCCATGATCGGTACAATACCGGTTACATTGGAGTAGAGCGGAATAGCCACAAATACAGAGGCCGGTACAGTCCACCATCGGCCGCTGCCGAGATTCTGGGCAAACCAGTTTTCCGGTACAAAGCCGTGCAGTGCTGCGCCAAGGCCAACACCGATAACAACCCATTTCCAGACCCGTCTGAAAATAGATGCCATCTCCCGGTAGGCAAAGTCATGCCGCTGACGGACGGTGGGCTTTATGTTTTTGCCGGCATAGTTGATGAACTGCGGCGAAGAACCACCTTGCCCGGTTGCACGGACAAATGGCTGCAGCCAGCGGTCTGCCCTGCAGCCGTCCATCACAAAACCGCCGATAATGCCCGCCAGCATACCGACAACCATGTAGCTGAGGGTAAACTTCCACCCGAGCAGTCCCCATAAAACAACCACGGCAATCTCGTTGATGATCGGTGAGGTAATGAGAAAGGACATGCTGATACCAATGGGGATACCTGCTGTTGTAAATCCCAGAAAAAGTGGAATGCTTGAGCAGGAGCAAAACGGCGTAACCGCACCTGAGAGCGCGCCGAGAAAGTAACCGAACACCCTTCGTTTGCCGCGAAGATACTCGCGTACCTGTTCAGTGCGCATTGCGGTGCGCAGCCAGGCAATCACATAGATGAGTGCCGTCAGCAGGAGAAGGATCTTCACGGTGTCATAGATAAAAAATTCCAGTGCCAGTCCTGTAGGCGAGTTCTCTGCAAACCAGCACATATTGAAAACAAGGTGATGTACAAAAGGGGAGAGAGAGGTGTACGCCAGCCACCAGAGCACGGCCAACAGCGTAAGAGCTGAGCAATAGTACATATTCCACCTGGCAACAGGTGTGGCAGTGTCCGGCACAGGGTGGATGGGTTGAGTGCAGCAGTCGATATTGGCGTTGGTGATTCCCGAACAGCAGTCGGTGGATGTTTTATTGTTGGATGATGGCATGTCTTTCCTCTTTACACGTTCTGTAACTTGGTTCTCCTACTAAGAGGACGAACGGGATGTAAAAAGGATTCAGATAAAAGAGCGGGGAACATGACAACAGACGCGGCCGGTCGCATCAAAACGGACCTGACAGTTCTTCACAAGACACTCCCGCAGGCGTTTTCTGGCACGAAGGAGACGGGATTTGGCAGCAGCCACAGTCAGGCCATTGGTTTGTGCGTAGGAACGCACGGTTTGATTGTGCAGATCGCAGGCCTCGATGATGTGCCGATCTTCAGCAGTCAGTTCGGGCAGGTTGCGGACAATACAGGCAGCAAGCTCGTCCACCGGGTGGCGCTCATCAGCCGGTTCCTGCTCCAGATGTTCGGGCAGGGCGGTAATTGGTTTGGTCAGTCGGGAAGCATCGATGAGTGCATGACGGGCCACCGTGAACAGCCAGGCCCGGGGATTCTTCAACACACAGAACTTCCTGCCTTGTTGCATGGACTTGAGAAAGACCTCCTGAAGAAGGTCTTCTGCTGCGTGCAAGTTATCGGTGCGGGACAGTAAAAAGGTGAGCAGTTCCTTTTCATGTGCCTGCCAGGCCCGCAGCACACAGGCAAACTTTTCACTGTCCGGCGTCTTCATGGCTGTTTGCATGTGGTTTGAAAGAAGTTCTTCAGCGGTATTTTCCGCAGCATGGGCAGATTGCTACGCTTTATCATGGCCGGCAACTTTCTGTGTTGTGCTGCAGTACAGTCTGACAGGAGTCGGGCAGAATGCAGGCAGGCCGCTTGCAAGGCCGATCCGTCTGCCGGAAGCGCCTGCGGTCAGTTCTTAGGGGTGTAATCAATGGCTGATCGCTGATCGGTTCGTTCAATCTTGAAAATCACCGGTCGCAGGCCGTCGTTACAGCTGCAGATCGCTACACCTGGTTTTCGGATCCAGTCACCAAAGTAAAAAAGACTGCCATCAGCGCCGGCCCCGTGGGCAAGTGCAAAAACATACTGGTAAATGGCCTTCCAGGCCTCATTGCAAAATCCGTCGGGACAGGCATAGTCAGCATAAAAAACCTGTCCTTCCGAGAGCATCGGACACGGTGTCAGTCCTTCAGCACCGTATTCAGCAGCCAGCTCCTTATCAAATGTTTTCTTCAGCACAGTGATCTTGCATTTATTCATGAAAGTATCCTCTTTTTTGTTTTGCTCAGCACAGGTGTTTCAATGCTTCGGGCTGGTCTCATGTGGTCACCATATTAAAAAGCTGTGCAGCTGAAGACCAGGTACCGCGGACAGACAATCAGTTACACTACAAAAAGATTGTTGATACTGCCAGGAAACAATGGGCGCTATCTGATATCATCGCCGTCGATATCACCTGTTTCACAGTAGGTCTTCAAAGCTGCCTTTGAAAGGAGCAGAGCAATGTATATTGCAATCGGATACCAGAATGTTGCCGCAGAAAGCCCGTTTGTGAGTATTGTTGCGGCAATTGCCAGCGGCAGATCTGCCTGGCCGATGAGTCCGTTCTGGAATTTTTCGTATGGCCCGTCCTTCCCGCAGATGGTTTCACGAAATTTGGCTGAGAATCTCTTGAAGAGCTCGCGGCCAGGAAATTGTGTCCATTCGTGCAGTATTGCCGGGTCGCTGATGGGTGAGAGGTCAACATATCCGGCTTCAGCAGCCGCAGTAAATCCGCTGGGAAGGCCTGCGATCTGCAAAGGTTTGAAGACCGCGGGGCCGAACTCTTCCCAGTAGTGCCGTTCAGTACTGAGTCCTTTGCTGTAGAGATCCTGAAAGAGGCGGATATCCCGGCCGCTTTTGCCTGTGGCGGCAAGGTATTCAGCGGCATCCTT
>JAAYDD010000185.1 GCA_012729435.1 Desulfobulbus sp. | reverse complement strand
GGCCGGTCCTGAAAAATCGTATCCGTTACATCCTC
This sequence comes from Desulfobulbus sp., assembly GCA_012729435.1. Lineage (GTDB taxonomy): Bacteria > Desulfobacterota > Desulfobulbia > Desulfobulbales > Desulfobulbaceae > Desulfobulbus. The sequence continues at coordinate 2,401 of JAAYDD010000185.1, read as the reverse complement.
GGATCTCATTATGCCAAGAAAGAACTTGAGCTGCTATCCAGCAACTATGAAATGATTCTTGATGCGGCTGCCAATGGTATTTGCGGCGTTGATGATCATGGGCGGATCAGTTACATCAATCCGGCAGCATTGAAGATGCTGGGGTATAGTAACGATGAGGTGCTCGGAAAGGATTGTCGGGGGATCTTTCGAATTTCTTTGCCGGGCAGTAATGAATTTGTCGAGGACTGCTGTCCTTATTTCAGTCAGACAGACAATACGGCTACTCTCTGTTTCGATGAAGCGAGGATGTTGCGTAAAGACGGCACCAGTTTCCCGGTGGACTTTCGGTCAACCCCGATTCTTCGAGGTCAACGGTTGATCGGTGGAGTTCTGGTGTTCCAGGATGTGACTGAGCGACAGGAGGCTGCCGAGCTTATCCGGTATATGGCCAACCATGATCCGCTCACCAATCTTCCCAATCGTAACTACTTCCGGAGGCGTCTGCCGCAGGCAATTTCTCTGGCTAAACGGTATAACCGTCTGCTGTGTCTGTTGTTTATCGATCTTGACCGTTTTAAACCGATCAACGATCAGTACGGCCACGGTGTAGGGGATATTGTCCTGATGCAGGTTGCGGAACGGTTGCGCACCGTTCTGCGGACTTCTGACTCGGTCTGCCGCCTGGGTGGGGATGAATTTGTCATCCTTCTTGAGAGCACGGAAACTCTGGAAGGGGCTATCCTGGTTGCACAGAAGGTGATTGATTCTCTTAATGAGCCGATCAAGGCTGCCGAGCATATCTGTTCCATCGGGGCTAGTATAGGTATTTCAGTCTTTCCCGATGACTGTCAGGATGCTGAAACTATGCTCCGCCATGCCGATATCGCCATGTACGAGGCCAAAAAACGAGGCCGTAACCGCTGGCATCTCTACGGTGCCGACTAAACCTACCTGCCCTGGGCAATGGTTCGGATAATATCTGACTTGCCGATGACACCCACCAGTTTTCCTTGAACCATCACCGGTAAGGTGTGAATCTTCTTCTCTGTCATCAGGGTCGCCAGCTCCTCAAGACCTGTCTCCGGAGTGACAGACACCAGTTTACGTGAACAGATATCACCGACCTTTGAACCGGATATCTTCTTGAGTTCCTGTTCCATTTTTCCGGGTCGCTCCAGAAAGACAAAGGCGTCAAGCAGGGCAAAGGTTGTGGGCAGGTGCACTTTTTTATTCTGAAAGATCAGGTCGCTTTCTGTTACGACACCGATAACTGTACCAGTGTTATCAACGACCGGTGCACCGCTGATATTACTGGTGAGGAATACGGTGGCCAGGTCACGTACGGAAGTGTTTTCGTTGACGGTAATTACCTCACGGGTCATGATATCTTGGGCAGTAAGCATAGGGCCTCCTTGTCGGATGCTGAAAGATGAGTGCCGATAATCTGCGGCAAGGTGCGGGCAACATCAGATGCTGTGTACCCGAAAGGCTGTCTGGCAGCCAGATGGTCGGCAGCCAGGCCATGGAGATAGACACCGAGGCAAGCAGCCTGCCAGGGACTATGATCTTGAATGAGCAGGCCACCGATGATTCCCGCCAGGACATCTCCCATTCCGCCGGCACCCATACCAGGATTTCCAGTCGTATTGATGGTCCAGTAACCGTCTGTCGAGGCAATGACGGTGCCGGCTCCTTTCAGAACGGTTATCATGAGGGGCTGTTCATTGTGGAGATCGTCGTGAAGCCGGAGAGCGGCGGTAAGCCGATCGGACTGTACCTGTTCTACAGATATACCGAGTAACCGGGACATCTCGCCCGGGTGAGGTGTGAGTATCCGCGGTCCTGCCGGTTTGCGTAACTGCTCCGGATGCGCCGCCAGGATGTTGAGTGCGTCGGCGTCGACGACCATCGGAAGTGGACATTCTGTGTAAAGACGAAGGACAAGTTGTCCAGTGGCGGTATCAGTACCGATCCCCGGACCAAGGACCACCCCATCTTTATCCCGGCTCAGAGCTATGATTTGCTCGTAATCAGTGATGGAGAGGATATCGGCTGATCCGTAGAGGGGGACAGACATGGCCTCAGCAAGACCGATTTCAAATATCGGGTTGAGATTACCAGGAACAGCGAAGGTAACAAGGCCGGCACCGCTGTGCAAAGCTCCCTGTCCGGCAAGGAGTGCCGCACCGGTCTTTCCTGTGGATCCGGCGAGGATAAGGAGGTGTCCGTGTGAGCCTTTATGTGCCTCGATCTGTCGAGGCCGTAATGCAGAAGTTACGCTGCTGTCAAGGACCGACCCCTTTAACTTCATCTGACTGACTATTTTAGCGGGAATACCTATATCAGCACGGACGATCCTGCCGGCACAGGGACCGCCGTGGTGAAGGAGGCCCGGCTTGGGAAGACCATAGGTCACGGT
>JAAYDD010000184.1 GCA_012729435.1 Desulfobulbus sp. | reverse complement strand
CTTCAACATCCGCGCCGAGAAAAGCGCGTGCGGCGGCAGTAGGTTTGATGAAGAGCTGATCGTCACACACCAACGCGACGATCTTGCCTTCGCAATATATGGCATATTCGCCAAACATTTTTCGGGCGGTCAACATCCCCGCGCCTGACATTTGTTCCAGAAGGTAATCAACGGTTTCTTTTTGTGTTCCCATAATGACTATTATACAAAATCATGCAGGAGATATCAGCGCCAGAATCCGGCATGAACAGCGCGGGCTTCGCGATCCAGTTCCGGGCAGGGACCTTCCACCTGAACCGACGGCACGCTTCGGGCAAAAACCTCGCGGCAGGGCAGATGAAGGTTCTCGGGTGAGGACCCGACGATGACGTACAGGTCCTCCTCACTCAAGGCATAAACCACGCGTCCGATGCGGCTCCAGTGGATGGCACCGGAACACATGGCGCAGGGTTCGGTGCTGGCATACAACGTAAAACCGGCGAGTTGTTCGGGCGTAAATGTGCGCCAGGCCAACCGCACAAGGTTTGCTTCGGCATGGGCGGTGACATCGCGGCCGGTGGTCACCGTGTTCTCGGCGCGCAACACTTCGTGCCTGCTGTCGTCGACCAGGATGGCGCCAAACGGATGATTCCCGTGCTCGCGTGATGAACGCGCCACTGTTATGGCTTCCCCTAAAAAATCCATGTCGCAGCTGTCCATACAGATCTCTCCCTGGGTGTGATGGTACTATTGTAGTCCTGCGGCCTGATCTTTGTCAGGCAAAGGGTTGAATATTTTCTAGAATAAATGAAGACCGTGGAGTTCATGGACAGCAAACAAAAGGCCAGGTCAAACCGCGGGCAGATTGCGGAGGGATATGAGGTTGAATGGCAGGATCTGTCTTCTTCTGAATTGATCCTCCTGTTGGAGGATCCGGCTGCCGCCGTGAGATCGGCGGCTGCCCGTCTGTTGGGGTATCGCCGGGAATTACTCGCAATTGCCGGGTTAAGCAATCGCCTGAAGAAGGAGACGGCGTTATACAGCCGTCTGGAAATCTGTACGGCGTTAAGCCGGATTGGAGAACCGGCTATACCGGCTCTGATTAGTCTATTGGGGCAGATCGGTCAAAACCAACACAATTCATTGCCGGAAAAGGGGTTTCGAAAACGGAGCTACCCGCTTCCACGGGATCTTGCCGCCCGGGTGATTATCCGGATGGGATCTCCCGCTCTGCCCATGCTGGAAGAAGTTGTCCGGGAGGGTGATCCACGCCGGGCACGGGAAGCGGTTGATGCCATCGGGCATATTTCCTATACAGAAAAGACTGTGCGCTCGGAGGCGGTACTGATTGCGGCCTATCAATCCGCGCAGGGTGATCCTGTCCTGCAGTGGAAACTCATCCGCGCTTTTCAGTCCTTTCCGTCCGAAAAAACGCGTTTAATCCTGATATCCACCATTCTTCATGACAGCCGGCCTCCGCTGCGGTGGGAAGCGGTACGGAGCCTGGGGTTAATGACGCGGGATATTCCATCGGATGTTCTGAAACATGGCCGAAATGACCCTGATGGGGAAGTCAGGAGTATGGCACGGTTGTTCATGGGTTGAGCAAGTCAGTCCAGAATATTGATCAAACTGTTGATCCATAGCCGGTAGCGCTCCGGATTCCACCAGGCCGGTTCCGGTCTGGGCTGCCAGGCTGATATGGCCTGTTTTGTGATCTGGTATCCGGTATCCATCAGCTCCACAGATCGGCGGAAATCCCACAGAGGGACCGGAGGGTCCCCTTTTAGCACAATATGTTTGACCGGTATTCCCTGTGATTCTGCCAGCTTGATCTCCAATTGCACGAGGCGGGTCTCGATCGTGCGGTTTACTTTCCACAGAAGAGGACGGATTCCCGATGCCTCCTCTGAATCCTCTTCCGCCGGATCGAACAGGTCGAGGGCAATAATCTCTGTGGCACCCTGTTGGACAGCCGCCTCCACCGGAAGATTGCTTACCGCTCCGCCGTCCATCAG
>JAAYDD010000016.1 GCA_012729435.1 Desulfobulbus sp. | reverse complement strand
GGCATGCAAACTGTGTGGGGTACCGTACTGACGGAAAACCGGTATATGATCGCCCTCGGGAAAAAGCTTGGTTTCACCATCAAACGCGGAGAAGATCCCTCCGAATATAAACTGACGATTGATCTGACAGCCGCAAAACTGTGACCTCCGGGTCGAGAGCGGCGGTATCTGTCATCCGGACAGGGCAAAGTCTTATCAGTCTTTTTGTAACCGTTATCTCACAGTGGAGATAACCTCTGTTTTTACCTTTGTACGAGGAGTGAAATGTCTCAACAAGTTGCAATTGATCAGGAAGAATGTTTGGGATGCGAAGCCTGTGTGGAACTCTGCCCGGAGATTTTCGGTTTTGATATCGACCTGGGCAAAGCGTATGTTATTCTGGAAGAAGGCGGTGACGAAGAGTGCATAGACGAGGCTGTCGGTTCCTGTCCGGTAGGATGCATCACCTACGAGTAAAGCCGCCATTGACCCGGCAGTGACTGGATGGCTGCAAACAGGCCATCCAGTCTTTCCTTACCGCATGTGACTCCGGTATCTTCCGGAGGACAGAACAAAAAGGACAACCATGGTTACATCCATCATCTTAATCAATACCGATCGTAACAAAATCAATGAAATAGCCGAACAGCTGCAGGGTATTGCCGGAGTCTCTGAAGTGTATTCCGTCAGCGGCAAGTATGACCTGGTGGCGATCATCCGCGTTAAAAGCAACGACGATCTCGCTGATCTTGTCACCAGAAAGATGCTTGCCCTGGACGGTATCACCAAAACAGAGACCATGCTCGCCTTTCAAGCCTACTCACAGCACGATCTTGAAGCCATGTTCAATGTCGGAATGTGACCGTCGGAAAACCGTGTCACCCGGTTGTAACAGCACTTTGCCGGTGGACAGGCAAGGAGATTTAAGCGCGAATTCCCGCCCGCCTTCAAGCCATCCGCATTCTTCCTGACTCCGCAAGTCACTTCAAAAGTTTCCTCAACACCCGGAAGACCCTGATCTTCCGAAACTGTGTGTGCGCCGTGTTACCAGGGAGCCAACCGCGGCCCACGTGTAATCGAAAAAACCGGCGTCTTTTTCAGATGTATCCTTTCAATCCGAACTCCGCTGCACACACATGTTCCACCCGGTGACATAGACATCGGATCAGAGCTGAAAAAAGACTGTTTCTGCTTACAAACGCTTCCTTTGCCATGCAAGAGAGCGGATCCATTTTTCCAGAGAGACAAGCGGAAAAATGACAAAGCCGGCTGCAGCTGTCAGGCCGAGATCGGCAGCAGAAAGAGGTGCGGTCTGAAACACCCGCTGAAAAAAGGGCTGATAGATGAACAGAGCCTGAAGAGCAAGGATAATTCCAACACCCCAAAAGATTGTGGGATTACTGAACCAGCCGATTTTAAGGATGCTGTCTCTTAAGGAGCGGCAGTGAATGAGATAAAAGATCTGAAAAAATATCACAAAGGTGACAGCAATCGTCTGCGCCTTGATTAAAGCTTCCGCTGAAGTCAGGCCCGATGCCTGTCCCCAGCGGTGTTCCAGGACAAACAGGATGATGGTTCCGGCGGTCATGAGCAATGAGACGGCGACAATCCGGAAGACCACAAAGCCGGAAAACAACCGTGCCTCAGGATCGCGCGGCGGCCGGCGCATGATATCAGGTTCTTTCACCTCAAAAGCGAGCGGCAGGGCAAGGGTGACCGCGGCCACCAGGTTGATCCACAACAGCTGTGTCGGCAGCATCGGCAGGAGCAGAACCCTCGTCAGGGGATCAAAGGGAAAGAACATGATACCATACACCAGAATCAGCGCCAGCCCCAGATTGGTCGGCAAAAGAAACGCGAGTGATTTAACAAGGTTATCATAGACACGCCTTCCCTCTTCCACAGCCGCGCCGATGCTGGCAAAATTATCATCGGCAAGGACGATATCCGCAGCCTCTTTTGCGACGGCAGTACCGCTGATACCCATGGCCACACCGATGTTCGCCTGCTTGAGTGCAGGTGCATCGTTCACCCCATCCCCGGTCATTGCGACCACATGGTTGCGCTGCTGAAGCACCCGGACCAGCCGCAGCTTATGTTCCGGTGCAACACGAACAAAGATGTTCGTGTCATCTGCCGTACTCTCCAGATCCCCCTCCTCCATGACCGCCAGTTCAGCGCCGCTCATCACCTTATCACCGGTGGTTAATTGCAGGTCTGTGCCGATGGCAAGGGCTGTAGCCCGGTGATCACCGGTGATCATCTTCACTGCAATACCGGCGCGGTGACAGGTTGCAACAGCCTCAACGGCTTCAGGACGCGGCGGATCAATCATACCGATTAAGCCAAGAAAAACAAAACCACCGGCCACAGATTCCGAAGACAGACGCTCTTCGGCTCCTGTCCAGGGTTTAGAGGCAACCGCCAGCACCCGCATCCCCCTCGCGCCCATCTTCGACACGGCTGTGGCGATAAGCCGGTGCTGCTCAGTATCTGCAGACTGCTGACAGCGTTTCCACACCACCTCCGGCGCTCCTTTGATCACCACCACCGGGTCCGGACCACCGTGAAGCGTTGCCATGTACTGATGTTCCGAGGCAAAGGGAATGACATCCAGTCGCGGATAACGAAGACTGAGCTCTTCAGCCGCCAGATTCGCCTTGGCTGCCGCCACCAGTAAAGCCGCCTCTGTGGGATCCCCGGTAATGGACCACTCACCATGTTCGTGGCGCAGCGTGGCATCGTTGCAGAGTACAGACTTCAGTAACAGCTCGTTGATCGATGGGGGCAGCGCAACATCCTTTCGGCCGTCAACCAGAAAACTTCCCACAGGTTCGTATCCCTGACCGCTCACCCCGACAACGCTGTGGATTGTCATCAGTTCAGTGACGGTCATGGCGTTACGGGTCAGGGTACCGGTTTTATCAGTACAGATCACCGTGGTCGAGCCGAGGGTTTCAACAGCCGGCAAATGACGGATAATAGCGTTACGCCCGGCCATCCGCTGGACACCGATGGCGAGGGCAATGGTCACCACTGCAGGCAGACCTTCGGGAATGGCACCGACAGCCAGCGCAATGGCAAACATAAGCGTATCCTTCAAGGCCGTGCTGAGCGGAATGCCCGCGTCTAGGGCCCTTTTTACTCCGATGGCCAGGATCACAGCAGAAATAAGCACCGTGGCAACGGTTATCCAGGTGCTGACCTCAGCCAGCTTTTTGGTGAGAGGCGTGTCAAGGCTGACGGTACTGTCGAGCATGTCTGAGATCCGGCCGAGTTCGGTTGCCATCCCGATCCCGGTTACCACCGCCGTCGCCGTCCCAGCGGTGACCAGGGTTCCGCTGTAGGCCATACAGGTGCGGTCTCCAAGTACGGCGTCAGCAGCCGTCGGAAGCAGTGCCTTCTGGACCGGGACTGACTCCCCGGTGAGGGCTGCCTCTTCAACCTGCAGATTTTTCAGGGTGATAAGACGCATATCCGCAGGAACACTGTCGCCAGCGGCAAGCATCACCACATCGCCAGGCACGAGATCAGCCGCAGGCACCAACCTGACTGTACCGTCCCGCAGCACCGTTGCCTGTTGAGGAACCATGCCGGAGAGTGCTTCAATGGCCCGGCCGGCCTTGAACTCCTGAATAAAACCGATAATGGCGTTGATCAGGACCACGGAGAGCACAACAAGACCATCAGTCACCTTACCCAGGAGTATGGCGACCACCGCTGCCCACAGCAACACCCAGATCAACGGGTTGTTGATCTGCCGCCAGAGCACTTGCCAGACACTGTCCTTCGGTTTTCTGCGAATCCGGTTCGGTCCATGTACCCGGGCCCGTTCATGGGCCTGTTCCGTACTCAATCCGGTATCGCAGCTGTCAAGCTGCTGTAAAACAGCTTCAACATCCATGGCATGCCAGGCAGCCTGTCCGGAAGTCGTCGTCAATTTGGCAGTCATTTTCTTCTCACAAAATCAGTCCAGAAGCTACGATCACAAACGGTGTCTGTATAAGCATCACTCCGGACTGTGCAAACGGTAAAACCATCCGGAAATGTTTATTTGCATGGCGGACAGTTCCCGGATGACCGGTTGTCACAGGCGACCGTACGAACGGACCAGATTACATTCGCCACTCAATGACAGGTGTTCTTCGTGTTGGTAAACGCCTGTAGATAAATCGGGGATAACCGATCATCATGGCACCGTAGCACTGAAATCCTGACGGTAACCGGAGGGCAGCGGCCAGCGGCGCAAAGGCTCCGGCAGCAGCATTCAGATAACCGGCCCAGCAACCGCCCAGTCCGAGGGTGGTGGCAGCCAGTTCAAGGTAGCATAACGCAAGAGTACAGGTTGCCGGTGCACTCCGACTCTCCTGTTTTGCATAGGTGACTATTAGGGCCGGTACATCACGTAAGATAACATCCCAACCGGCCTCCCATCGTTCAACAAGCTGTGCCGCGTTGTATCTGCGGGCCGTCACCGGTTCATTCTCCTGTAACCATCGCATCCAGTCAATGACTGTGGAGCTGAGTCTCCGCAGTTCAGAGCGATCACCGATAACCAGCCAGCGGGCTTCCTGGGAATTACGGCCGGAAGGAGCATAGCGGGCAATATCAATGAGCCTGGCAAGTTTTTCCTGTTCAACGGGTGTATCACGGAACGTGCGGATGGAACGCCTGGCCCGCAGAAAATATTCACACTCGACCTCATCCATGGGCAAACCCGGCCGTGCCGGCGGACAGGCGGTCATGGGCATGTCCCGGTGATTAAAACTTCCTGTAGGGCAGACTGCTACGCAGTGACCGCAGCGAATACACAGTCGTGCGGCATCCGTGGCCGGTACCGGTATCACCCCTTCCTTCCAGACAATAATACCGAGCGGGCAGACTTTGGCACAGGTGCCGTCACGGTTGCAGGTGGCCGTATTAACGCTAAAAAGTTGCATATACTCTCTCCGTTGATCGCAATAGATGACAGGAGCCTTCACCGGAATGTCCGACCGGAAAAAAAATCATCTCCACTCGCTCTATTCGACAAAACGGTACCGGACAAACGCGAACCAGTCGGTAAGGAAAAGGTGTCTTGTCACGGCTTCTCCGACACGTTATCCTTCTTCTCTGTTAGCAGGAGGGTCCGCATCACGGGAAAGATACAGGAAAAACAGCTGCTGTACACTGTACAACGTACAGACAGCCTCCGCGATGTCCTCCCTTTTTGTTTTTTAGCTCCCGGGCAAAACACTTCCTCCTGATCAGCCTTCATTTAACCAGATCTGACCATGACCGGCAACATCCTCAAACTCAATATCTTTGCCGCATTGAAGATGATGCTCTTTCCCATGGCGATCATCACTGTGTTCTGGAAAGACCACATCGGCCTGTCCCTTGCTGAGATTCTGCTGATCAATGTCTTTTTCTCAGGCGCCAACCTCGTCATGGAGTACCCCTCCGGCTATATCAGTGACCGGCTCGGCTATCGACGCTCACTGCTTATTGCCTGCGGTTTCGGTCTCATCGGCTGGAGCGTCTATCTCTTTGCCCAGAACTTCTGGCATGTGGTTGGTGCGGAACTGCTCCTCGGAGTCAGTCATGCCTTTATAAGCGGCTCTGACAATGCTCTGCTGTATGAAACCCTGCGGGCAGACGGACAGACCGAACTCTATACCCGGTGCGACGGCCGGATGGCGGGATGGGCGCAGATCGGCGAGGCAGGCGGCGCGCTCTGTGCCGGACTGCTCTATGTAGCCAACCCGCTCCTGCCCTTTATGATCCAGATCGGTGTTTGGGTGATTGCCCTGGTCGTTGTCCTTACGCTCCGGGAGCCCGAAGGAGAAAAAAGGCCGCATATCAGTTCACATATCAAAGAGGCCCTTCGTATCAGCCGTTACAGTTTTGTCGATCAGAAACAGGTCCGTGCAACCATGGTCTTCGGCGTACTGCTCAGCCTCGCCTCCTTCTATCCGGTCTGGCTTGTACAGCCTTTCATGCAACAGTGCGGCGTACCCCTGGCCTGGTTCGGACCTATCTGGGCCGGTGCCAATCTCACCGTGGCCTTCTGTGCCTATCACAGCCACCGGGTTCTTGCCAGACTGGGAATCAGACGTCTCTGCCTCCTGTTCATCGGGATGATTGTGTTCGCCTTCCTGGGCCTGGGGCTGACGGCGATGTTCGGCAGTTTTCTGTTCTACTACCTCCTGACAGCAATGCGAGGACTGCAGGGCCCGATTATCCGCAGTTTTCTCCAGCAGGACGCATCCCGGCACATGCGGGCAAGTATTCTCAGTCTGCACAGTCTGCTGTTTAGGGTGGGTTACGTGTTTACCGGCCCGGCCATCGGCTGGATCAGTGATACGAATGGGCTGCAGCCGGCCTTTTTAGTCCTGGCCGGTGGTTTTGCGCTTTCGCTGCCCCTGGCCTTCCGGAGTTTTCTTCGCCATCAGGATAAGCTCGGCAGAGTGTAGCAACTGTCCCGGACGGATCTTTCCACGGTGCAGCAAACAAATGATCAGCAGGCCTGAAACCGCGTTCTTTCCCGGTGTGTGAACTAAAACAGCCAACCGTCAGTTGACATCTGCAGCCAAAAGGATAAAGGCTCCGGTATGCAGCTGTGGCGGCAGAAGACGTTCGGCTGCCCTGGCAAACCAGCCGCTGCCTGGAACGTGTATTGCTGTTCGCAGCCGGACGTTATGCACGGGCAGACCGGAAAAAAGATTCCTCGCCTCTTTGGCAGAATGCCAGTGAGCACCACGGTAGGCGCCACTGCCGCCATGGCGTCCTTTACGAAACCAGTGAAGACTGTACCGGTTGAGCAGACCGATCACCACCCGGCGGCGGGCAACCCGGACCATCTCCTCCACTGCCAGTCGTTCATCATGAACAAAGCAGAGGGCAGTTATCGATACAGCAAGATCAAAACTGTCTGTTGCAAAAGGCAGGGCCTGTCCATCCGCCACGCCATACAGGGTAACACCCGGATCCCGGCGACGGGCAAAGTCGACCCATACCGGATTGATATCAACCCCCAGTACCTGCTGTGTGCGGGTTGCGTGTGCAAGTCCCCGGGTGAAGTAACCGGTTCCGCATCCGACATCAAGCAGCGATTCACCCGGACGAATCTGCAGCATGGAGAGAAGAAGCGAAAGCTCCCGCTGTCCTATCCACTGACCCGGACCCTGTTCATACCAGCGATCGTACTGTTCAGGATTCACTCTTCTTTTCCTGTTTCACACTGTAAAAAAAAAACAGACAGCCTCCGGTCCCGGCTGACATCTTCAGGACGGTGTGGCAAACTTCAACCCGATGATTCCGGCAATGATAAGTCCGACACTGAAGAGTCGGGTAACGTTTGTCGGCTCTTCAAAAAGGATGATGCCCAGCAGTACGGTTCCCACCGCACCGATACCGACCCAGACTGCATACGCCGTTCCCACTGGCAAAGACTTCATGGCAATACCCAGCAGCCACAGACTGATGAGCATGGACACGACGGTCCAGACTGTGGGCCACAATCGGGAAAACCCCTGCGTATACTTCAATCCGATTGCCCAGCCGGTTTCAAATAAACCGGCAACAGCAAGAATGAGCCAAGACATGCTCTTCCCTTTCATTGATATCGGGGTCGTCCCCGATCTATGTTGGAGCAGTGAGGTCGTCCCCACTTCCACTTACCCGGCAGAGTACAGCTGTTTCTGATCAGGTGCACTGTTTATGAGATATCCCGGTTTTTTTATCCGGTGTCATCTGCGTATTGTGATGAGTTTCCTTCAGCTTACGGCTGATAAAACAGGGCAGCATCCCGCAGAAGATGCGGAAGCAGTACTCTTGTCATCTCCATGTACCCCAGCCTGCTCGGGTGCAGCCCGTCGGAGGTGTACTCCTTTTTCAGAAGTCCGTCGGCACCGGCAAGATGCGAATAAAAGTCAACGTACCCGGCGTTGTATTTTTGCGAGAGCGCCTTTAACCCGTTGTTGAGTCGCAGTAAGACCTCCACAGGATGATTCTCCAGATAGACTCCCCTGACCGGTAACACACTGCACAGCAGAATCGGGATGTTCTGTTCTGCTGCCCTGCCCAGCATGTCATCAATGTCCGCGACAACCTCTTCCACTGTCCGGCCGTTGCCGATATCGTTTGTGCCGATGAGCATGATGAGCAGCTTTGGCTTCAGGCTGAGGACATCGCGATCAAACCGGTGAACAGCTTTTCCGGCCCAGTCACCGCTCACACCCCGGTTAACGATGGGCAGCGCTCCAAAAGACGGCGCCATCCACCAGAGATCGATCTGTGAGTCGCCAAAGAACACGATCACATGCTCATCGTACATTCCACTTCCTGCCAAGGTCTGTTCATGACGGGCATTGCTGATAATCTCGTGATGCCGGCCTCGAAATTCGAACATCTTCCAGGTGGTCAGTGAAAATCCGACGGAGAGAAGGACAAAAGCCGTCAGAATCAGAAAATGAACCGGTCTCACCTTTTTCATACGATCCTTTCTCCTCACCATCCCAAAAGAGTACGCAACACCTGCCTTCGTATCACACACTGCCGGTTAACACCGTCTTCTGCCTTCCTCATCACCTCCGCTGTTCACGGCGGTATCGGGACCTGCCGGTCAGCATACCTCTTCTGAACCAGGATATGTCAGAAAAACATGTCTATGGACATCATTCACCATACCACTGTCTACTGCGGATATTCTGCAGTTGCCATGGATTCTGAACATCGAGTTTTTCCGGAAAATACTTACCGCGACCGTCAAGCGGTGTCCATTCCGTATATTCTCCCACCATGGGCCCCAGATAGGGTGCTGCCACGGCAAGGCACTCCTCGAAATCAAGATCCTCCGGCTCAACCACACCCCGGCGCGGATGACGGATAGCCCAGACAAGCGCCGCAATTGCACCGGCAACCACCTGCATTGTGGTGGCATTGGCATAGGCGACATGCTGCCGTGCCTCTGTGATGGTCAGCTGGGAGCCGTACCAGTAGGCATTTCGTTCATGGCCGGCCAGCAGAACACCCAGCTCATCCATACCTTCGACTATATCTGCACCGAG
>JAAYDD010000183.1 GCA_012729435.1 Desulfobulbus sp. | reverse complement strand
TTTTGCCCCGGTGGTGGATCTTGACCTCAATCCTGACAACCCGGTCATTGGACGGTACCAGCGGAGTTTTAGCTCCGCATCAGACGTTGTAACAGCACATGCCCGGGCCTTTATCACTGCCCATCATGAGCATGGCATCGGCTGCTGTCTCAAACACTTTCCCGGTCACGGCAGTGCAGGGGGTGATTCGCATCTGGGTTTTGTTGATGTGACAACCTGTTGGCAGGAACAGGAGCTGGAGCCGTATCGCTGTCTTTTTGCAGCCGGATATGATGATGCTGTCATGACGGCACATCTGGTGCATCACCAGCTTGACCCATCAGGACTGCCGGCAACCCTTTCACCGAAGATCATCAACGGATTGTTACGCCGGCAGCTTGGCTTTACCGGTGTGGTCTTCAGTGATGATCTGCAGATGCAGGCCATCAGTCAGCGGTGGAGCTATAGAGAGGCTGTGCAGCTCGCTGTACTGGCCGGTGTGGATGTTCTGGTGGTTGGAAATAATCTGACGCCGCGCAAAGACGCCGTAACCGAAGGAATCCATGCGATAGAGGATATGCTTGCCACCGGAGAAATCACTGAAAAGCGTATCCGTCAATCGTTGGCGCGGATTGCTCTTTTGAAGAGGAAAATTGCAGGACTGCACCCATGGAAAGCAACCGTACCACCCACAACCTGTTCATAGGGTACATAGCCTGGCTCTTTGGTTTTATCGGTGCCCACCGGTTTTATTATGGCAAACCCCTGTCCGGCACCCTCTACTTCTTTACCATGGGTTTTCTGCTTATCGGCTGGATTGTGGACCTGTTTCTCATTCCACAGATGGACCGGGAGTCTGATATCCGCTATATTGCCGGACCGGTTGATTACAACGTTGCCTGGCTGCTTCTCATATTCCTGGGTGTTTTCGGCATTCACCGTCTGTACATGGGGAAGATCGGAACCGGGATAGTGTATCTGCTTACCTTCGGAATCTTCGGGCTGGGCTATATCTATGATATGTGGACGTTGAACGAGCAGGTGTCCCGGTTGAACAGTGAGGTCGGGCATCGATCAACCCCGGAGTCCGTGCCGAACGGTTCATGAGGAAGGGCGCGTGAAGACCCATGTTCTGTCTGTTGACAGCTCCGGTCTGAAGCGATACCCGTCTTCTTGAAAGTCTTTGAGTTCTTCCGGATTGTCTATACGCCTGCGAATAAAAAAACCAGCCATCATGCCTCTGGCCTTTTTCGTATAGATTGTTACAGTTCTCAGCTGCCCACCTTTCTCCTCTTTGAACTGGATATCAAGCCACGGTGCTGTCAGCCGGGGCCGCAGCACACTTCCGGCATACTCCTTGGAAGCGAGGTTGATGAGCACCGGATGCTCTTCCAGTGCAAGTGCTGTGTTGAGATGCGCGGTCACCCGATCTCGCCAGTAGTCGTACAGGTTCTTACCCAGTGCATTGGGAACAGGGGTCCCCATCTCCAGACGATAGGGCAGCATACGGTCGAGCGGACGCAGAATTCCGTAGAGGCCGGAGAGGATGCGCACATGTTGCTGGGCAAATACAAGGTCATCGGTACTGCACTGCAGTGCATCGATACCAAGAAAGGCGCTCCCGCGGAAGGTAAGCAGAGCCGGGCTGCCGCCTTCCAGGAGGCTGTCCAGATCCATGGTGTGCAGCTGGGTATGGGTCCGCTCAACGAGAGACGGCCCTAACCGCATGAGGGCAGTGACCTCATCGATTGACAGGGTACGGAGATAGGCGAGCAGCTGTTTTGCCTCTTCCAGAAATTCCGGGACCGTGGTGGCCACCTCAGCAGGAATTGCTGTCTGCTGTTGTCCTTTTGAAGGCGAGAGAATGATCATGGTCGGTCAGAGTTCAGGTTGGGGATACTGCCGGGAACATCCCGGGATTTTCCGGCCTCGGCCATCGGTGGTGCAAGGCCGGAGAGAGACAGGAAACAGAGATTTAATCGTCAGAGGAACCATCTTCTTCCTAAAACATGGGTCTGTGCGCAAGGCGTGTGCAGACGGTCCTGCTGATTGACAAACACGCGTGAATGACACATAAGAGTTTTTCAAAAAACGATACACAGATTATCGCTTTATGAGTACAGCATTGTGATCAAAAAAAGAAGAGTCCTCTTCTTTTTGTCTGAACTGCTGTTGTACTGAGGTTTTTTTTAAGGAGGAACAGCATGAACGGATGTTCTCGTTGTAAACCGGATATCCAGTATCCCTGTCGCTGGCAGTATCGCCTTATCGGTGAAGAACGGACAACTATCCTGCAGGCGGTGCAGGCGGTGGTCAACCTTGAGGCCTGCACCGTGAGTGACGGCAATGTCAGTTCAGGCGGCCGTTACCTGAGTGTTAATGTGGAATTAACGGTCACAAGTGAAGAAGATCGTCTTGATCTGTACAACCGATTTGCGGCAGATCCGGCCATTCGGATGGTGTTATGAACGGCATTGAAGAGAATATGGAGGAGCCGTTCGTTCAGAACAAGCTCATCCCGGTCATGCGTGAGGCGATAACAACTGTGCAGATGCTTCTTTTTAAAGAGTTGCGCCGGGATATTCAGACCCGGTATACGGATGCCATCGAGCCTCACCACACCCGCTTAGCGGGAGCAGTCATCAATAATCTGTTCGGGACACAGCCGGAAGACAGGGAGGTGGCTGTTTTTGCCGCATCCAACCGGGAACTGGTGGAGCTGGAGTTACGCGAGCTTGCCAGTCGACTTTCCCCTCTGCTGCCGTTGGTAACCGATGCTCTTCGCATGAAAACCATCTGTGACAACCAGGAAGGCATTCACTCTATTGCCTCACTGCTCATGGCCAGAGCTCTAGGGATTCTGCTGGAGAGTCGCCCCTTGCCCATGCCGTCAACCTTCATGCTGCAGGTTCGTACACTGGCAATCCAGCATGGTCTTGTTGAACCGATGGAGCAGTCTTCTACCCCTTTTTCCGGAGAACCACCAGCGTAGCTCCCCAGGATCCTCCTGTTGCATCCGCCAGACAGTAGTGTTGAACAAAGTCGAGTCGGGCCAGAATGGCATGAACGGAACGACGCAGGGCACCGGTTCCTTTACCGTGAATGATCCGTACTTCAGTTATGCCCAGATCCCTGCACTCCTGGAGATAGTCAGGAATCAGGGTACCGATATCCCGGGGGCGAAAAGTGTGGAGATCGAGTGTACCGTTAATCGGTAATACGACCGGCTCAGTATCGTCAGGGTTGGTGTCCATTGTGGCACTTCGGTGTTTTAAGGAGGGAAAGAGCAATGGCTGCGGCCCGGTGTGATGCCCCGGGGCCACCCAGCCGCCGACGCACCTTGTCAAGCCCTGTCAGCATGTTTGACCGGGCCTGGGCGTTATTGAGCAGGGTTGATACTTCCTGAGCAAGACGCTCCGGAGTCACTTGACGCTGGAGGAGCTCCGGCAGGACGGCCTGCTCGGCAATCAGGTTGACAAGAGTGAAAAAGCGGATCTTCCGGATCAGCAGCCTGCCCAACCAGTAGGTATGCGGACTGATGCGGTAGGCGGCCACTGTGGGGATATTCAGTATTGCCAGCTCAAGGGTGACCGTGCCGGACGCGGCCACAGCCACGTCACAGGCTGCCATCATCGCATACCGGTCTTCGGTGATGACCCGGAGGTCAAGCCGCTCTTGCCATGTCTCAAGACCGTTTTCTTTCAGAAAAGAAGTGTCAATGGTCGGGGCCTGGGCCAGCAGAAAGACGGGTGGCGGCTGAGCGGAGGCGAGGAGTTCAGCTGCAGCAAGGAAGTCAGGCAGCAGGGCTGCCACCTCTTTTCGTCGGCTCCCGGGTATGAGGCCGATGACCGGACGCTGGGGATCGATGCGGTGTTGTGTCTTGAACTCTGCCGGCGTGAGTTTGGGCTTGATACTGTCGAGCAGGGGATGACCGACAAAATCGACCTGCACACCATATCCGGCGTAGAAGGCCTGCTCAAAGGGAAGGATGACCGCCATCCGGTCAGTTCGGTGTCTGATGGTATGCACCCGTCCGCTGCGCCAGGCCCATACCTGGGGACTGATATAATAAAAAACAGGGATACCCAGTTGTTTGGCGATTTTCGCCAGCATCAGGTTGAAGTCCGGATAGTCGATGAGGATAAGAAGCGACGGGCGCCGGTGTTTGAGATGTGCGATCAGAATGCGGCGGGCGCGGAGAATGTCATGGAGATGACTGAGCACCTCCACAGCCCCGACCACCGCCAGTTTGGCAGCGTCATACAGCATCTCCACCCCTGCTCGCATCAGTTCGCTTCCTCCCATGCCGTAAAACCGTAACCCGGGAGACAGCTCCCGCATGGCACGGACCAGGTTGGCGCCGTGCAGGTCACCCGACGCCTCTCCGGCTACAATCATAACCTCCCCGTTGACAGTAACCTGCCCTGAATGGGTCATTGATACTGTGCCCGGGTTAATGCGGTGTGTGAAGGAACTGCAACAGATCGTCCCGCCCTTCTTCCATGAGAATCTGTTCGACCTGTTCGCGGTTCATGTGTATCTGGCTGACTACCTGCAGGGCCACATCAAGTGCGCGTCGTCCGGCTTCACCGCTGACAGTCGGCTGGGTACGGTCGCGGACGTGTTGGATGAAGTTTTGCAGCTCCATTTCAAGGGCATCCTGATCCTGAAAGTTTACTTTGTTGATCTCCGGGACAGGAGTTCTACCCTTTATGTCAGGCTTGAGCCGCACTGTCATGATTTCTTTCTTGCCAAAGTCAACAGAGAGATACTGGCCCGGCTGGAAGATTCGCATACGGCGCATATTGTCCATGGAGATACGGCTGACAGTGATATTTGCAGTACAGCCGTTGGCAAAGATGAGGCGGGCATTGGCTATGTCCGTGAACCTGGTGACCACCGGTGCACCGGCCGTTAAAATGGAGACAATCGGTGCCTGGACAATGGAAAGCACGATATCAATATCGTGTATCATCAGGTCAAGCACCACATCAACGTCGGTTCCGCGTTCTTTGAAAACGGCAATCCGGTGAGCCTCAATAAAGAGGGGATGGGTGAGAAGCGGCTGCATGGCCATTACTGCGGGATTGAACCGTTCCAGGTGTCCAACCTGAAGAATGCGATCCCCGGCCCGGGCGATGCGGATCAGATCATCCGCTTCGGCCACGGTGGTGGTGATGGGTTTTTCCATCATCACATCAACGCCGGCCTGGAGGCAGATCTTGCCTACCCGGTGATGGAGGGTGGTGGGTACAACAATGGAGACCGCGTCCACCAGCGGCAGGAGTTCACGATAGTCGGTATACGCCTGAGTGCCGCACTCTTCGGCTACCTGAGCTGCTCTGGCACCATCCGTATCCGCAACACCGATGAGCTCAACTCCTTCCATAGCCGCATATTTCTGTGCATGAAACCGACCGAGATAACCGACGCCTATTACACCGACTTTTATAGTTTTATCCATAATTTTACTGTGTCATCACATACCTAGATAAGCTTTTTGGACAACGGGATTATCCCGCAGCACTGCCGCATCCCCTTGAAGGACGACCCGGCCATTTTCAAGGACATAGGCACGGTGCGCAATGCGCAGTGCTAAATTTGCGTTCTGCTCAACGAGAAAGATGGTTGTCTGGTGCTCCTTATTCAGTTTGAGGAGGATCTCAAAGATCTGTTTTGTGATGAGAGGGGCCAGCCCCATGGACGGTTCGTCAAGGAGAAGGAGTTTGGGCCTGGCCATCAGGGCACGGGCAATGGCCAGCATCTGCTGCTCTCCGCCGGAAAGTGTACCGCCCGGCTGCTGCCGTCTTTTTTCCAGAATCGGAAACAACCCGTACAACCACGCCTTGTCGTCGGCGATGGCGGCATGATCCCGGCGGAGAAAGGCTCCAAGATCAAGATTTTCGGAAACAGTGAGAGCAGGAAAGATATGACGGCCTTCCGGCACCTGACTGATACCGAGCTGAACGATGCGATCCGGCATGAGTCCTGAGATCTGTTGATTCAAAAAGATCACACGACCGTGTCGAGGAGGCAGAATACCGCTTATGGTCATGAGAGTGGTGGATTTGCCCGCACCATTGGCACCGATCAGCGTAACGATCTCTCCCTGCCGGATCGTAATCGAAATATCATGTAAAGCTTGAATGTTTCCATAAAACACATCGATATTCTGTAGTTCAAGCATGATGAATCCCCTCTTCACCGAGATAGGCTCTGATCACCGCCGGATCGTTTCGTATCTTCTCCGGAGCCCCTTCAGCAATGAGACGGCCGTATTCAAGAACAAAGATATGATCAGCCAGGCGCATAACGAGCTGCATGTCATGTTCGATCAGAAGCACGGCTATCTGATCGTTGTTGATGGAGCGGATAAGCGCTTCGAGTTCTTGCCCTTCCTGCGGATTCATGCCTGCAGCCGGTTCATCCAGAAGCAGGAGAAGAGGTTCTGTGGCCAGAGCCCGGGCTATCTCCAGTCGTCGTTGTGCTCCATACGGGAGGTTATCGGCCCGTTCATGGGCAACGTCGGCCAGTCCGACCCGTTCAAGGAGAGCAAAGCTGATCTCAATGGTCTCTTTTTCCTCTCTGGTGACTGACGGCGGGCGCAGAACCGCGCCCAGAATCGTGGTGGCGGTCCGGCAGTGACGACCGATCATCACATTTTCAAGAACGGTCATACTGCGGAACAGACGGATATTCTGAAAGGTGCGGGCCAATCCCTGCTCGGTGATACGGTGAGGTTTAAGTCCGTTTAGAGTGCGGCTCGACCTGTTCGGCAGTGTCCACAGCAGCTCACCGTCTGTGGGCTGGTAGATGCCGGTGAGACAGTTGAAAAAGGTGGTCTTGCCGGCGCCGTTTGGGCCGATCAGGGCGACTATTTCACCAGCATTGATTCGCATGTTGAATTTGTCGATGGCACGTATGCCACCGAAATCCATACTCAGTTTGTTAACGGTCAGAAGCGGGAACATCGGAGGAGTTAACCGGGTTATGGGTTGATGGCAGTGTATACGTCCGGCGTTTGGGCGCAATCAGACCTTGAGGGCGGACAATCATCATGACCACAAGGATGGCACCAAAGGCCAGCATTCGATAATCGGCAACAGCACGTAAATATTCGGGGAGCAAGATAAGAATAAGTGCACCGACCATCACGCCGGCAATGGATCCCATACCGCCGAGAACAACAATGCAGAGAATGATGGCCGATTCAATGAAGGTGAAGCTGGCCGGGTTGACGAACGTTGTTTTTGCAGCGAAAAACACTCCGGCCATTCCTGCCCAGGTGGCGCCCAGGGCAAAGGCGGATAGCTTGATTTTTGTCTTGTCGATGCCCATTGCCTGGCAGGCGATTTCATCCTCCCGCAGGGCCTGCCAGGCTCGACCGATACGTGAGTTCTGCAGTCGGTTTACCACAAAAACAGTCAGTCCGACTAAACCGATCATCAGGTAATAGAGGTAGGTGATGGTGGCTTCAGGGGAGAGAGTGAGCCCAAACAGACCTGGTCTGGCAATGTTGGCGATACCGCTCGGTCCTTTGGAGAATTCACTCCAGTTTTCAAGGATAAGACGGACAATCTGGCCAAAGGCAAGGGTAACGATCGCCAGGTAATCGCCGCGCAGTCGCAGTACCGGGAAACCAAGAAGCAGTCCGAACAGAGCACCGAGCAGACCGCCAATGGGAAGCACCATCCAGAAACCAAGATTAAAATGAAGATGAAGGAGAGCGTAGGTGTAGGCTCCCACCGCATAAAAGGCAACATATCCCAGATCCAGCAGACCGGCCATCCCGACAACGATGTTCAGTCCCAGACCGAGCACCACATACATCAGGGCGGTGGTCAGGATGTTCACCTGATAGGAGGAAAAGAACAGGGGGAAGGAGATCAGCAGCACGGATGACGTTATGAGTGCAGCACGAAAAAACGCTGGTCGGCGCAGAAGATCAAACTGCCGGACAGATGTCTGCAAAAGGCTCTGCTGTTTCTCGTTCTCTCCGGTGCGACGACGGCCCTGAACAAGACGGATGGTCAATGAAGCCAGAAAACTCACCACTCCAATCCACACCATGTTGGACCAGCGCCAGTGAACGGTATGTTCAATGGGGTTTATCTTAATTACCACAAGAGGAAAGGTGAGAAACATAAACCAAAGACCGGTGAGACCGGCGTGGCGGAGATCGTGTCTTGTGATCATGGTACTTTCAGCAGAAGGAGGGAATCAAACCTTGTCGACAGAGGCCTTGCCTAAAAGTCCGCTTGGCCGAAAAATCAGAATCAGCACCAGCAGGGCAAAGGCGAACACATCTTCATAATCGCTGGAAACATAGCCGGTGGTCAGGGATTCGGTCAAGCCGAGGACATAGCTGCCCAGGACAGCGCCGGGAATGGAACCGATTCCTCCAAGCACAGCCGCGGTAAAGGCCTTGATGCCTGCAATGAATCCGATGAAGACATTGATCTGGCCGACATGGGAGGCGATCAGTACACCGCCGATCGCCGCCAGACCAGAACCAAGAATAAAGGTGAATGATATGATGCGATCAACATTGACGCCGACAAGCAGTGCCATCTTCTGGTCCTGTGCAGTGGCCCGCATGGCTTTGCCGATTCTGGTCCATTTAACCATGACTGATAACAGGAGCATGGCTATGAGGGAAACCACAAGGATCGCGGCATCCGTAGAGCCGATGATACCCGCATAGGGTTCCAGAAAAGCGAATTCGGGAATAAGAGATGGAAAGGGCAGAAAGTCGGCTGTTTGAACGAGTTGCACATAGTTCTGGAGGAAGATGGACATGCCGATTGCAGAGATGAGCGGAGCAAGCCGAGGTGCTTTGCGTAATGGTCTGTAGGCGATCCGTTCCACCGTGAATCCATAGGCAGACGACCAGATAACAGCGGCAAGGGCGGTTAAGACAAAGACGGCCGGCAGGGGAAACTGATAGATCAACAGGATTTCCGCGACGATGAGGCCGGTAAACGCACCGATCATGTACATTTCACCATGGGCAAAGTTAATTAATCCGATAATACCGTAAACCATGGTATAGCCAAGGGCGATCAGAGCATAGATGGATCCTCGGGTGAGTCCACTAAAGAGCAGTTCAATGAAATATTCCATGCAGTCTCAGCGTTGAAGAAAGGGAGCAGCAGAATGTAGACCGGAAATGGGGACCGGTTGCTGTCATCCAGCCTGCCTGACGTGGTGCTGACTGGGGCAGGCCGGCTGGATGAAAGACTTTGACAAGTGGTTATTGAACCAGAACAAACCGGCCGTTTTGCACCTGGTAGATAAAGAAGCCGATGCCCACCGGTTCACCCCTGTCATCAAAAGTTATATCGCCGAAGGGGGTGGCAACCTTCTGTGTGCGCAGGGCCTTGATGAGAGCATCTGCATCTGCGGTTCCCGCCTTGATCATGGCCTGGGTCAGAGCAAGTGCAGCGGCAACGGCATTATCAAAAAAAGAACCGGGTTCTGCACCTTCTGCTGCTCTGAACTTGTCACGGTACATGATGGCAATCGGATTGTTGGACACGTCCGCCGGTCCAGTGGCATACACACCCTCTGCATCTTTTCCTGCCACTTTGAGGAAGGTGGCGTCCTTGACTCCGTCATCGGAAACAAACGGGATGGTTAAGCGTTTTTGGCGCATCTGGCCGACGATCTTTGAGGCTTCGGGATGATAGCCGCCAAAGAGAACAGCGTCTGCATTGGAGCGTTTGATCTTCTGGATCACAGCGGAATAATCGACAGCCCCCGGAGTAACGCCTTCAAAAAGCACCACTTTTGCATCTTTGGATTGTTCGATAAATGTTCTGGCATATTCGGCAAGTCCTTTTCCGTAATCGCCTTTATCATGCAGGATGGCAATTTTTTTGGCCTTCAGGGTCTGAAGAGTGAAGTCTGTCTGCAGGCGGGCCTGGGCGTCATCTGCGGCTATGGTGCGGAAAAAATTCTGATACGTGCCATCTTGGCTCAGGTTGGGGGTTGTAGCCGCCGGCGAGATGACCACCACGTTGGCATCGCGATAAATCGGCAGTGTGGCCTTGGTCGGGCCGGAGCAGACGTGTCCGATCACCGCCTTTACGCCGGCTGCCACGAGTTTAGTGGCCACATTTGTTGCGACTTCTGGTTTGCAGCCGTCATCTTCAGCTAATAACTCAATGGGAACGCCGTTAATTCCCCCCTGGGAATTAATATCCTTGACGACGAGTTGGGTTGCTTTCAGTGAGGGTAAACCGTAGGAGGCCAGATCTCCCTGATGAGCCCCGGTAACGCCGATTTTGATGGTGTTTTCCGCATATGTCGGAGACTGTAAAAAAATCAGGATAAAAGAAGCCAGAATAAAGGAAAATACGGTTGTTCGCATCGAATGTTCCACCTTTCTCGGTTTTGATTTGTAAAACAAAAACGTATATTTTATCTTTCCGGTTTGCTTTTTCTACTGCATTCGTTGTTTTTTGCACTAAAAATGACCAGTCTCCCGGTATGTGTTTTTCTCTTGAGTGCAGCGTATGTCCGGTGGTCTGTGATGGTCAGCAGGCACCATCTCTCACCGGTACCTGTTGTTGACGAGGTGTAATTACGCCATCTTTCTGTAAAATTGTTGGGTTGACGTGATCAGGGATCGCCAGCAGCTGTTCTCATGAAATGCTCTGTTCATGAAGACACCGGCTTTGTACCAATCGTCAGCAGTGTTTATTGATTTTAATTGACTGCCCGGTAGCGCAAAAGAATGAAAACATCCCCGCTTCTCTTTTCTTTAGGACGACCCTTTTCTCCACTGTACAGCTTGGCCATGCGCTTACGTGAGGCAGGATACAGGCGTGGATTTTTCCGGTCATATCACTTTCCGGTACCGGTGATCAGTATCGGCAATCTGACCATGGGGGGGACCGGTAAAACCCCAATGGTTCATTATCTTGCCAGATTGCTGCAGCAGAACAATTTTACCCCTGCTATCATCAGCCGCGGCTACGGTGGAACATCTCAACATCCGGTGAATATCGTCTCAGACGGCCGCTCTCTTCTGCTTGACGCCCGAGCCGCCGGTGACGAACCCCGGCTGCTCGCCGAAAGTTTACCGGGAGTTCCTGTTTTAACAGGTGTTGTTCGCCGGTTACC
Organism: Desulfobulbus sp.; assembly: GCA_012729435.1. Taxonomy (GTDB): domain Bacteria; phylum Desulfobacterota; class Desulfobulbia; order Desulfobulbales; family Desulfobulbaceae; genus Desulfobulbus. Next base: position 2,349 of record JAAYDD010000183.1, on the reverse strand, counting down.
GGCACAGCGGGCTGTTGACCTTGGTGCTGACGTGCTTCTGCTGGATGACGGGTTCCAGCATTTGCCCATCCGGCGCGATATCAACCTTGTCCTGTTTAATGCAGATCGTTTGGCGGGTAATTCGCGGGTTTTTCCCGGCGGAGATCTTCGTGAACCTGTTGCAGCACTGCATCGGGCCACTGGTTTTGTTCTGACAGGCGTCCATGAGTTGAACAGGGATCGGGCTCAGCGGTTCAGAGACCTGCTGAAAACGAAGTTTCCGGCAATACCAACCTTTCTTACCGGTTATGCGGTGGATACGTTGGTCCGTCTGCTGCCCGCCGGTGAGACAGTACCTGTTGATATCGAGGAGGTCGCCGACCGGAAAGGATACGGATTCTGTGGAATTGCCCATCCCGAATCGTTTCAGGAGACAGTCCGGCAGTTCGGCGCGGATCTCACCGGATTTTCGAGTTTTGCCGATCATCAGCGCTACTCTGAAACACTCGTGGAGCGGTTATTCAGCACTGCTGAGAGAACCGGGGCTGATTTTCTTCTGACCACTGAAAAAGACCTGGTTAAGTTCGCCGGCCATGCCCATAAGTTATCTGCACCACTGTACGGTCTTCGTATGCAGGTCCTGGCAGACGAAGAATTTACAGAAGCTGTTCTCCGGGTCCTTCGCTCGTGGCGCCCGTTTTCCCGAGCCAATGGACAAGCCTGTGTTGCATGAACAACACAACGCAGGCGAATAACTGTGTTGTGTTTGCCACAGTTGTGTCTGATGGGATGGGGGCAACTGGAGACAGGAGAAGTTTTATTATTTTGGTTTAGTTAAAAATTTTGAATTTTTCAACGGGAAGTGTTAAGTATTCTCATGTTGGTTTGAAAATTGCTTAAAGAAAATAAAGTGTTATTATCTCCCTTACATCTTTTTCAGGACTGCGAGAGATCATGCCATATCAGATAGAGCCATTTCAACAGACCATTCAGCGAGCTGTCAGCTGTTATGGTGCTGGATTACATACTGGAAGAACAGTACATCTAACCATTAATCCCGCTCCGGTTCATACCGGTATCCAGTTTCTCCGTTCCGACCTTCCGGATCGACCGGTGATTCCGGCCAGTGTTGAACAGGTATCACAGACAACACTGGCGACGACCATCGGCGAAGGAAAGCGTGCGGTCTCCACGACAGAACACCTGCTGGCTGCTCTGCGGGGAAGTGGAATTGATAATGCGGTGATCGAGCTTGATTCACATGAAGTACCCATCATGGACGGCAGCGCCGGTCCGTTTATCCGCCTGTTGAAGACAGCGGGTATACACCGTCAGCGGGCGCTGCGGAAGGTGATGCGCATCACCCGGCCGATCATCTATACAGAAGGCGATAAATCGATACGGATTGATCCGTACAGCGGTTATAAAATTACCGCCCGGATTCAATTTGACGATGCTTTAATTAACGAGCAGCAATATTCCATTGAGGTCACACCTGAACGATTTATGAAGGAAATTGCCAAGGCACGGACCTTCGGTTTCGTCGAACAGGTGGAACATCTCTGGCAGAACGGTCTGGCGCTGGGCGGCACCCTGGACAATGTCATTGCCATTCACTGGGACCGCCGGTCTATTCTCAATGAGGACGGCCTGCGTTTCGATGATGAGTTCATCCGTCATAAAGTACTGGATATCATAGGCGATATGGCCCTGCTTGGTTCACCCCTCCTCGGACATATTACTGCGAACTGTTCCGGTCATGGTTTACATCATTCCTTCATGAAGACGATCATTGAAAATCCGCATTCCTGGGAATATGTGACGTTCAAAAAGAATGGTGATTCACTGCTTCGTCAGGCTGTCAGAACTACCCGGGGCTCAGGAAATCGATTTGCCCCTCTTTTCAGACCTCTTGGTTCGAACATCTCCCCGCAGCCGGTCTGCCTCATCTGAGATCTGCTGATCAGCAAGAAAAAGAGTGTATTCGGAAGATAACCGCCGGAAAACGGGCCGGTGGTTTTTTTATCTCCCCATCAGTTTATTTACCGCCTCACTCTTGCCGCTCTTTGTGATCAAACGTATAATGGCATAACTGTCGACTGCCTGTATCTCCACTTTCTCTCATTCCTTTCAATACAATATGTCGCATTCTATTCCACCCGTCGGTTTTATCGGTGGTGGTCAGATGGCTGAGGCGTTTATACGAGGCCTTTTGACTGCACAGTTGCTCACCTCTGCACAAATAGTTGTTGCAGAACCGGAACATGGCCGGTGCGATTATCTGACCAAAACATATGGAGTCCGGTGCACACAGGACCCTGAGCAGCTCTGCTCTGGTGCAGAAATCCTGGTGGTAGCGGTCAAACCCCA
>JAAYDD010000182.1 GCA_012729435.1 Desulfobulbus sp. | reverse complement strand
CCGTCTTGATGCCATGCACTCCATCTCCAGCGGCACCACAGACTATCAGCAGCTCATTATGCTCAAGGCCCCGATTAAGTTCAGTCTTATCATCATACTGCTGATCATTACCCTGCTCATTCTGTTCGGAGCGATCTGGTTCGGTTTCTATATCGCCCGATCTCTAACCGGACCGATTAAAAAGTTGGCGGAGGCCACAAAACGAGTTGCGGATGGAGACATGGATTTTATTGTGGAAAAGGAGGCGGATGACGAGATGGGAATGCTCATCGATTCTTTCAATTCCATGACCGCAGAAATACAGACATCCAACCGGCAGCTGGTCCGGGCGCACCAGGCGCTTCAGGACAGTAATGAAACATCAGAACAGCGCCGACGGTACCTTGAGACGATTTTAGAAAATGTAGCCGCCGGTGTTATTGCCCTGGATGAAAACAACCGTATCACCACCATCAACCGCTTTGCAGAGGAACTGCTTGCCGTTGATCCGGCACGTTTTCTTGGCAAGGATTTTCACACAGCACTGCCAAAGCAGCATGTGGCGATTGTAGAAAATTTTCTCACAGAATTAAAAACCACCGGTAAACCGACCATTGAACGACATCTGCGCCTCACTATTCGCAGAGGCGAAACCCTCTCGCTGCAGGTAAATATCACACGGATGGTCGATGACCGCCAAAATCCCGTCGGCTATGTCATCGTCTTCGACAATCTCACCAATCTGGAAAAAGCTCAGCGGCTTGCAGCTTGGCAGGAGGTCGCGCGTCGCGTTGCCCATGAAATCAAAAACCCGCTCACTCCGATTCAACTCTCTGCCCAGCGGCTCCGTAAACGCTACCTGGAAACCATCAGTGATAATCGGGAGATCTTTGACAAGTGCACCACCACCATCGTCAACCAGGTGGATGAGATAAAAAAACTGGTCAGTGAATTTTCCGATTTCGCCCGCATGCCCAAGCTGCGCAAGGAATGCAACAGCCTGACCACCATGATCCATGAGGTTGTCGTGATGTACCAGGAGGCTCATAAGCAGCTGCATATCACAAGTGATATCGCATCAGATGTGCCAGACTTTCTCTTTGACGCCGTTCAGATCAAACGGGTGCTGATCAACCTCCTCGACAATGCGGTTTCCATGCTTGGAGAAAACGGATCCATCACTGTTGTCTTGCGCTATGATGAACCCGGAAAAAAGGCCTGTCTGGAAGTCATCGATGATGGTCCGGGAATCTCCAGTGAGGTGAAATTACGCGTCTTTGAACCCTATTATTCGACCCGTAAATCCGGTACAGGGCTCGGATTGACCATCGCCCATACCATTGTCAGCGAGCATGGCGGAACCATCCGGGTACATGACAACAGGCCCACCGGCTCTGTCTTTACAGTTGAGCTGCCGGTGGAGAACTGATACTATACCACCTGCCCTTGCATTCCAATGTTGGCAGATGTCCGCCTTTCATTTTTTTTTGGCTCCAGTCCTTAATGTATGCCGGAAACCATACTGATCATAGACGATGAGAAGGCTATCCGTGATAGCCTTGCCGAAATTCTAGCCGATGAAGGTTTCCTTCCACTGACAGCAGCCTCGGCAGAAGAAGGTTTGCACATACTCGACGAGCAAGAAACTGATCTTGTCCTTCTCGACATCTGGCTGCCGGGGATGGATGGCCTGGAAGCGTTGAAACTGATCAAACAGCGTTTTTCCCTGCCGGTGATCATGATTTCAGGCCACGGTACCATCGAGACAGCTGTACAGGCCACTCAGAGCGGCGCCTTTTACTTCATTGAAAAACCGCTTTCCTATGACAAGACCGTTCTTGTCATCAGACGGGGACTGCAGGTTGCACGACTGGAGCGGGAAAACCGGCTCCTTCGGGAGAGTGAACCACCGCTGCCGACCATTACCGGAAACAGTCCGGTCATCAGGCGACTGCGACAACAAATTGAACGGGTCGCTCCCACTGACGCTTCGGTGCTCATTCTTGGAAAACATGGTACCGGTAAGGAACTGGTGGCTCAGACCATTCATCGCTTGTCTGCAAGAAACAGGCAGCCGATGATAGCCGTCAACTGTGCCGCTATTCCAGAAGAACTCATTGAATCTGAACTGTTCGGCCATATGAAAGGAGCGTTCACTGGGGCCACGGAGACAAAGAAAGGAAAATTTGACCAGGCCGATGGCTCTACACTCTTTCTCGATGAAATCGGTGATATGAGTCTGAAAAGCCAGGCCAAGGTATTGCGGATTCTTCAGGAACAACAGTTCGAACGGGTGGGCGGGTCGCGGACCATTGGTGTAGATGTCCGGGTTCTGGCGGCCACAAACAAAAATCTTGAAGAGGAGATTGAACGAGGGCATTTCCGGGCAGATCTTTTCTATCGCCTCAACGTTATTCCCATCGAAGTACCGGATCTGGTGGACCGGCCTGAAGACATTCCGCTTCTGGTGGCAGATTTTGCCAGTCAGTTCCGGCGTAAGGGCATGGGTGACAAACAGTTCACTCCAGAGGCTTTTCACCTGCTTCAACGCCACTCCTGGCCGGGCAATGTCCGTGAACTTCGCAACCTCATCGAACGACTGATGATCATGACACCATCAGAGGTGATTCAGGAGGAAGATGTCGCCACCAGCCTTGGCAGCACATCGGGCGTACCGCAGCGGGCAATGCAAACAGGCACCTCCTATCAGCATCTCGCCTATAAAAATGCACGCCGCCAGTTTGAAACAGATTACCTCCGTGCCAAGCTCGAAGAAAATGATGGAAATGTCTCAAAAACAGCTGAAGATATCGGCATGGAACGCAGTCACCTCCATAAAAAACTAAAGGCTTTAGATATCACACTCAAATGACCGACTCCTTGTATAAAGGAAACGGAATTCTTCTTATCGACATTCAAACCCGTTCAATTTTACGATAACATTTTTTTACCTGAGGTATCCCATGGTTTTTCCAGAATATCGCCCCCGCAGAATGCGACGGCACGAGACATTTCGCGCAATGATCCGAGAAACCCGATTAAGTGCTGAACAGATGATCTATCCGCTCTTTGTTCTTCCCGGTAAAGGCATCCGTGATGAGGTCGGATCCATGCCGGGTGTTTTCAGGTATTCAGTGGATCAACTTGCCAAGGAAGCGAAAGAATGCCTGGAAGCAGGTATCCGTTCGGTCATTCTCTTCGGTCTTCCTGAAAAAAAAGACGGCCTCGGTTCAGGAGCGTACGCCAAAGACGGTATTGTACAACGTGCCATCCGGGAATTAAAAAATAAGGTGCCGGACATGACGGTGGTAACCGATGTCTGTCTTTGCGAATACACTGATCACGGTCACTGCGGCTGTCTGGCAGGTACAGAGATAGACAATGATGCAACCCTCGAACTTCTGGCAAAGACAGCACTGTCGCATGCCCAGGCCGGAGCCGACATGGTCGCCCCTTCCGACATGATGGACGGACGAATAAGTGAGATTCGCACCACGCTGGACGAACATTCGTTCCATACAGTACCGATCATGTCCTATGCGGTCAAATACGCCTCAGCCTTTTACGGTCCCTTCCGTGACGCGGCCGAATGTGCTCCTCAATTTGGAGACCGTCGCAGCTACCAGATGGATCCGGCCAACAGCAGGGAGGCGCTGCGCGAGGCGACACTTGATGTGGACGAAGGTGCGGATATTCTGATGGTGAAACCGGCTTTAGCCTATCTGGACATCATCACTCGATTACGCGATGAATTTGATCTGCCGATTGCCGCCTATCAGGTCAGTGGCGAGTACGCTATGATCAAAGCAGCTGCAGAAAGGGGATGGATTGACGGTGAGAGGATCATGGCGGAAAGCCTGATCGCCATACGCCGGGCAGGTGCCGATATTATTCTCACCTACTTTGCCAAGGACATGGCCAGATTCCTGGCCCGGAACGGGTGTTAGCACGTTCGTCGACTTGCGGCAGAATCGGTGTTTAAATGGCAGTAAATACCGATTCCCTGCAAAGTCTGTTTGCAAAACAAACCGGTATACATGCGGGACGACCTCTGTGACAGGAACTCACCTGGCCAGGCGATTGACGAAACAGGACATAAGATCCAGTGTTAATTCGGGGAATTCCAGATGCGGATTGTGACCGCAGTCCTCTAAAATCAAAGGCGTTGCCGGACCTGAGGATCTCTTGACAATGGCATCTACCTGAGCCGATGTGCCGTACTGATCTTCTCGCCCCTGCAGGACCAGCATCAGCACCTCAATTGAGGACAATGCGTATTCGATATTCCAGGACCGAAACCACGGGCTCGTCCAGGTATCAGCCCAGGCCCAAAACATGGATTCTGTTTTATCACCATGATGTTTGGCAAGCCCCCTCTTCAGCTCTCCCCGGACAAAAGACTGTTTTGCCTGCTCAACACCGGCAACACTGACGGACTCAACAAAAACATGGGCAGAAACAGTAATGGTCCCGAGAAGACGGGGCCAGCGTTCCGCGCTGAAAAGCAGACTGATACTGCCGCCATCCGAATGACCGATTAAAATAAAGTTCTGACCCGGAAGAACGGCATCAAGGACGAACGGCAGTTCATGCAACGCGTACTCATGGAGATAGTGAATGGTCCGAGACCGGGCGAGCTGTGCAGACAGACCGTAACCGATGCGGTCATAGACCAGACCGGGACAGCCGGTGCGCTGACAGAGCTGCTGCGGGTAGTCCCGCCACTGTGTTATAGAACCCAGTCCTTCGTGGGGAAAAACAAGCCAGGGACGATTGGTTCTGCCGGTATACTGCTCATAGTTGAGCTGCTGATCTGTACCAAATGTCAAGAGAGCCATCAGACAACCTCATCCGTTTTTTCACGCCGCCATATCCGCCACACCCGCTCGCATGCCACGGCCAGCATTCCTCCCCCCACATCTGCAGCCACATCTAAGCCACTGGCCTCACGACCGGCAATAAACAACTGATGCCACTCGTCCAGGATCCCATAAAAAAGGCAGAATATCAAGGTCGCTGAACCGGCATAAAGGGGGTAATCTCTGCGCCACTGCGGTGATAAAGCAACATAAAAGGAAATTCCGAGAACAGCGTACACCAGGCAGTGAAGCAGTTTATCGATATTGACGATATCAGGTAAAGCGAATGTGTCCCCGGGTTGATGGGAAAGATAGAAGATACCGCTCATGACCAGCAATACCGGCAGATACCGTATCCGGTTCTGCCACTGTCCTGCAATCTTCATGCGGAGGTGTCTTCACTCTGGTTAATATGCATGCGCTCAAGCATCTCTTTTGGAAATCGTTTTCGAAGCCGTCGAATGGCCGCATTGATCTGCTGGGTCGGGCTGCCGGGAAGCAGTGTCTCAATTTTGTCGGCGTAGGAGGTTAGATAGAGCTGTCGGTCACGAAGAGCAAAGGTGTGGCTGAAGTTTATTTCGATCGTTTCCGGATTCTCATTGATTTGCACCGTCAACGGCTCTCCATTCTTTGCTATCTGCACGGCATCGGAATCAGTGATCTCCAATAACCAGGCATCCCCTTCATGGGTGGCAAAAAACAGAAAAACACCGAGT
>JAAYDD010000181.1 GCA_012729435.1 Desulfobulbus sp. | reverse complement strand
TTTCCCACCAACGACTGCTCCATGTGCATTATTGCCCCGAAACTGGTCGAGTGCGGTCGTCATCCCAATATCCAGATCATGACCCTTTCGACGGTTCATGATGTCCGCGGCAGGGCCGGTGATTTTACGGTACGTATTCGGGAACATCCCCGTTATGTTGATTTGACAAGGTGTATCGCCTGCGGGCAGTGCAGTGCCAGCTGCCCGCAAGACGTTGATGATTCGTTTAATTTCTTCATCGCCCAACGCAAGGCCGTCTACATCAAATACCCCCAGGCAGTCCCCCTTAAGTACCAGATTGATCCGGAGGCCTGCATTCGTCTCGCCGGAAAAGGAAAATGCGGGATATGCGCTGAAATCTGTCCATCCGGTGCAATTAATTTTGATGACAGGGAACGTGAACACGAACTGCACGTCGGTGCCGTGGTGATGGCTCTTGGTTTTCAGACCTACGATCCGATCGGTGCGAAGGTGTGGGGGTATGGGGTCTATCCCAACGTCATCACCTCACTGCAGTTTGAACGGTATCTCTCACCCGGCGGCCCCACCGGCGGAGTGCTCACCCGGCCATCGGATCATATGCCGGTTAAACGGATCGCTTTTCTGCAGTGCATTGGCAGCCGGGATAAAAATCGCTGCAATAACGAGTACTGTTCCACGGTCTGCTGTATGTACGCTATTAAGGAGGCAATGACGGTCAGGGAAAACAATCCGGACCTCGAGGTCACCATCTTTTATACGGATATGCGCACGCCGGGTAAGGAATTTGATCGGTATTACGAACGGGCCCGCAGTGAGTATGGCGTTCGTTTTATCCGTTCGCGCATCCACGGAGTGGAGCCGCAGGGAAAGAGGGGAGATCTGCGGCTCCACTATGTCAACTCCATGGGTAAACAGGTTGAAGAGCTGTTTGACCTGGTGGTGCTGTCCGTTGGTCTGGAAATCCCCGACTCCATGGTCCGGCTTGCTGAAAAGATCGGCATCCACATGACGCCGGACCGGTTTGCGTCTATCTCCGCCTTTATGCCTGTTCACACATCGCAAAAAGGCATCTTCACCTGTGGCGCTTTTAACGGACCGCGTGACATCCCGCAGTCGGTTATCGGCGGATCAGCAGCGGCAGCCAGTGTCGCAGCGCTCCTGACTTCAGTCCGTCACAGTCAAACCAACCGTCTGCCGCCGTCACATGAGCTGGATGTCAGTGCTGAAGAACCGCGGATCGGTGTCTTTGTCTGTCATTGCGGCACGAATATAGCCGGTGTGGTTGATGTTGAACAGGTAGCCGATTTCGCTGCCACCTTGCCCAAAGTGGTTCATGTCACTCGTAATCTTTTTACCTGCGCCCAGGATACTCAGGATCTGATTATTCAGCAGATTGTCGAGAAAAAGCTGAACCGGATTGTGGTTGCAGCCTGTACACCGCGGACTCATGAACCCCTGTTTCGCAAAACCATCAAGTCGGCAGGTATTAACGAATATCTCATCGAAATGGCCAATATTCGCAATCAGAGTGCATGGGTGCACAGCCATGAGCCGGAGACAGCCACAAACAAGGCAAAGGATCTGGTTCGAATGGCGGTGGCCAAGGTAAGCGGGCATATAGCCCGCAAGCCGCTGCGGCTCCCTGTGGTCCCTTCGGTACTGATCATCGGCGGCGGAGTGGCCGGCATGACGGCGGCACTCAATCTGGCAGACCAGGGATTCCATATTCATATTGTTGAGAAGACGACTCAATTGGGAGGTAACGCTCTGCACCTTTTCCAGACCTGGAATGGTGAGCATGTGCCGCAGTACCTGAAAAAACTGAAGGAGGCAGTGCAGCAGCATCCTCTGATCGAGGTGGCCTATACCAGTACGGTGAGCTCTGTCAGCGGTCATGTCGGCAACTTTGTCACCACCGTCCGTACCGGCACCAAGAAAAAGCGTGTCATTAAACATGGCGCAGTTATCATCACCACCGGTGCTAAACGGTACATTCCCGAAGAATTTGAATACGGAAAGATACCCAAGGTCGTGGCTTCGATCGAGTTTGATAAGTTGCACATGCATAACGAGACCAGGGTGGTCAACGGCAAGACCTTTGTTTTTATTCAGTGCGTTGGTTCGCGTAACACCCAGCGCCCCTACTGCTCCAAATCCTGTTGCACCCATTCGATCCAGAGTGCCATCAAGTTGAAAAAGGAGGTTCCGTCCCGGCAGATATACATCCTCTATCGTGATATCCGCACCTACGGACAGCGGGAACGAATTTATACGCAGGCCAGAGAACTCGGTATAGTCTTCATCAATTATGAACTGCACGGACCGCCCATGATCAGGAAGGCGGACAACGGTGTGCTGGTCGAAGTGTGGGATCATGTCCTGCACAGGCCGTTGGAGATCCTGGCGGATGTTGTTATTCTGGCCGCCGCCACCCTCGCCAATCCGGATGCCGATCATCTGGCTAAACTGTTCAAGCTGCCGCTGAATCATGACGGATTTTATCAGGAGGCGCATGCCAAGTTACGACCTGTCGAATTCAATGTTGATGGTGTCTTTGTCGCAGGACTTGCCCATTATCCGAAACCGCTGGAAGAGTCCATATCCCAGGCACTGGCCGCCGCAGCCAAGGCCGGACGGTTACTGGCGCGCAAAGAGATCTCCCTGGAACCCACATTTGCTCTGATAGATCCGGAACGGTGCGACGACTGTGGCATCTGTGTGGATGTCTGCCCTTTTGGAGCCATAAAGTTCATAGATTTCAGGGGAGGTGATGGTGCTGTCCGTAAAGTAGTGACTGTTGACCAGGTTCATTGTAAAGGCTGCGGAATCTGCCAGGGCACCTGTCCCAAAAGGGGTATCAGTATCGCCGGGTTCACATTCGGACAGATCGAGGCACAGATTGATGCGGCCCTGGTGGAAGAGAATGAGGTGTCAGAGGTGGAGATATGAAGAAAGACCCCCTCATCATCGCCTTTTGCTGTAACTGGTGCGCCTATGCTGCCGCTGATCTGGCAGGTATTTCGAGACTTCAATATCCGGGATCAATACGTATCATCCGGGTGATGTGTTCCGGTATGGTACACCCGGATATGGTGTTTCATGCCTTGGAGAAAGGTGCTGACGGAGTGATGATCGTTGGCTGTCATCCCGGTGAATGCCATTATATTAAAGGCAACGAGATAGCCCTGGCACGGGCTGACATCATTGCTGAGACCCTGGAAGATATGGGCTGGGAAAGGGATCGGTTTCAGATGACCCACGTTTCTTCATCCGAACCGGAGCGTCTGGTTCAGGCTTTTCGTGATATGCATGAACGACTTGAGGCTTTGCATCAGAATACTTTTGCTGGAGTCGAGGCGAACGAGTGAAAGACAAAAGACGACCACGGCTCAGTTTTGTCTGGTTACACGCATGTTCAGGATGTGAGATCGCCCTGCTGAACAGTGGTGAGCGGTTGCCTGAGCTTTTGAATAAGGTGGAGATTGTCCATTTTCCTCTCCTGGTGGATCATAAATTCGGAGGGGAACAGGAGTTTGCTCTTCCTGAAGCCGATATCGGTTTTGTGTCCGGAGGTGTTGCCAGCGAAGAACATCTCGCTCTCCTGTACTCCATGCGCCGTACGTGCAGGATACTCGTCAGTCTCGGCACCTGTGCCACGCACGGAGGCGTCCCGGCGTTACGCAACCGTTGGACAGCGGCCGCTACCCTGGAAACAGTTTTTGGCGATACATCGGGCAGGGCGACCGTTGCAGCGGAGATGCCCGCTCTCCTGGATCGGGTGTACAGCGTTGATGAAAAGGTGCGGGTTGATTTCTGTCTGCCCGGCTGCCCGCCTCATCCGGAGATGATCGTTCATGTGATTGAAACGCTGATGACAGACGGACAACCCCGGTTACCCGGGAAATCCGTTTGCGAAACCTGCCCGACCATCCGCACCGGCGAGATGCACCGGACTGTACGCCGGTTTTTAAACAACGCTGAATACGATTCGGACGAGCCGGTTGAAGAGATGCGATGTCTGCTTGAACAGGGATTTCTCTGCATGGGGCCGGTAACCGCCGGAGGATGTGGTGGCCTGTCCGTTCCCCTCTGTGTTCAGGCCCGAGTTCCCTGCCGGGGATGTTATGGTCCGGTTCGCCCGGAAGGGAACCAGCTGCTTGATATGCTCAATGTCCTGGCCAGTCATGGAGTTGATCATCGTGCCATTGTTGATCGGCAGTCGTTGCTGCGTTTCAGCGGTGCTCACGGTCTGCTGAGATTGACCAGGAAAACGAAATGAATCTGTTTTTATACACCTGAAAGGAAAGAAGAAACAGCTATGACGCAGGTGATCACTATCCATCCAGTGACGCGCATTGAAGGAAATGCCCGTATTCATATTCAGCTTGATGCTGCCGGTGAGGTGCGTGATGCTCAGGTCAGGATCAGTTCTCTGCGCGGATTTGAGCAGTTTGTTGTGGGTATGCCTGCGGAAGAGATACCGCGGATCGTCACCCGGATCTGTGGTATCTGTCCGTGGATGCATCATCTGGCGGCCGTTAAGGCTGTTGACGCCTGCTTTGGTGTCCAGCCGCCACCGGCCGGTCATCTTCTGCGTGAGCTGTGTCAGGTGCTTGCCCATATCCACGATAAAATTCTTCATTTCTTCTTTTTAGGCGCGCCGGATTTTGTGATCCGTCCGGATGCTGATTATTCGGTGCGAAACATCATGGGGCTCGTGCAGCAGCAACCCGAGTTGGCGGCCCGCGTTGTTCGTATGCGGCAGCTGGGACAGATGATGCTTGAACAGCTTGCCGGTAAGGCGATTCATCCGGTGGCAGCGGTCACCGGCGGCTTTGCGAGGCCGCTGGCCGACAGTCTGCGGAAGTCGTTGTATCATGACGCACAAAAACTGCTTGATTTTGCCGTTTTTGCTCTGGAATTTGCGAAGAAGAAGGTCTTTTCTCAATTTTTGGAGGTCTTTGCATCTGTAGGGGCTGTTACGACCGGTTTTCTTGGAACCGTTGATGTGTACGGCAACCTTCGCTTGTACAGCGGCACGTTGCGGATGATGCATCCGGATGGACACATGAAGGAGTTTGAACCTTCGGCGTATGAACAGATGCTTGCTGAAGAGGCTGTTGCCTGGTCCACTGCCAAGATCGTGTATGCCAGGTCATGGGATGAGGGGCTTTCTCTGGATCCGGTCTCGCCAAAAGGTGTATACCGGGTCAACACTCTGGCCAGAATCAATGTATGTGATCAGATTGCAACGCCACGGGCACAGGCCGAGCTCGAGGAGTTCCGCAGCCGTTTTGGCCGTCCGGCGCAACACAGTTTACTCTATCACTGGGCCCGGTTGATTGAACTTGTTTATGCCTGTGAGCGTGTCCTTGAACTTCTTGAAGATGAACGCATCACCGATCAGACGGTGCGTAATCACGCCACACCGCGGGCCGGGAGGGGGGTCGGACATGTCGAGGCTCCCCGCGGCACGCTGATTCATGATTATACTACAGATGAAAACGGCTGTATAACCAGGGCAAATCTCATCGTCGGAACCACGCATAACATCGCGCCGATGAATGTCAGCGTCCGTCAGACAGCAGCGAGTTGCATACAGGCAGGCAAGGTTGATGATGAGATTCTCAACCGGATTGAGATGGCGGTGCGGGCGTACGACCCTTGAATTTCCTGTGCCACGCACCGCCTGGACGGCGGGCTTCCCTTACAGGTAACCCTGGTCAATCACCGGGGGGAAACAGTGCGCAGGTTAGAGTGCTGATGAAACATAATTCGCAGATCTGCAGGAAAACAGGATGAGTGATCAAAAAGAGCGCGTTCCTTTTCTCGTACGGGTGGAGGCGCCAAATTGCGCCTGCGGGTTTGTCGGCCACATGACCGCCGATGAACTCAAGCAGCGGGCCGCCCATGATGATGTGGATCTGTCCTGTCCGGTGTGCGGCCTGATTCATCTCAGTCGTGAAGAGATTGACGATCTGGAGAAGCAGAAGATCATCTATACGAAACGCTACCGTGAGATTCAGCGACAGGCTGAAGCCGAGCCGTAACAGATCCGGCTTGGGAGACGACCGTTATGCTAACTGTGCAAGATGTTCGATTGTGTAAAAAAGAATGGTAGAATCCGCTTCTCCTTGCTAGAGTACACACCGGCTGTCACGCTTTGTCCGGTTTGTTCATTTTTTCTCTCTTCAGGTATGGTTTGACATGGCCGGCGCTTATGCTCAATCTGCTCACGTCCGAACTCTCCATGTTTTTATCAATGGGATTGTGCAGGGAGTGGGGTTTCGACCGTTTGTTTACCGGTTGGCACAGCGGTACGCCTTGACCGGGAGCGTGAGAAACAACGAAGAGGGGGTCACTATAGTCGCAAGCGGTCTGCCGGAGGCGTTACAGGCCTTTGTTTCCGCGATCGAATCTGACGCACCACCGGCCGCCCGTATCAACCGTATTGAAATCCGCCCGGGAAAAGATGACTCCACTGAGCCGGAGACAGCGTCCTTTCATATTCTGCCCAGTTGTAAAGGGCAGCGTCCAAGCACCCAGATCGCCCCGGATATGGCTCTCTGTGCCGACTGTTTGCACGAGATCCTTGACCCTGCAGATCGAAGGTATCGGTATCCTTTCACCAACTGTACCAACTGCGGACCACGATTTTCCATCGTCAACCGGGTTCCGTATGACCGCTCCAACACCTCGATGCGCTCGTTTCCCATGTGTTCGGCCTGTTCTCATGAGTACAGAGATCCGCTGGATCGCCGTTTTCATGCTCAGCCCAACGCCTGTCCGGTATGCGGCCCGCAGCTGAGTTGGCATGATCATACCGGCCGGGTTGCGGAAGGTGATTGTCTGGAGTCGGCGGCGCAGGCCCTGGCACGCGGTGCAGTGGTTGCCGTCAAGGGTCTGGGGGGCTTTCATCTGGCAGTAAATGGCTGCTCTGCAGAAGCGGTCAGCACCTTGCGTCAACGAAAGAACCGGCCGTCCAAACCTTTGGCGATCATGGTGAAAGATCTGGAAACAGCCGCTTCTTTTGCTCATATCAGTGAGGCTGAGGCCGCACTTTTAACATCTTCTGAGCATCCGATCGTGCTCCTTTCCTGCCGCGAGCAGACCGCGTTGGCATCCGAAGTGGCACCGGGTATCGGCACAATTGGCATAATGCTGCCTTATACACCTCTGCACGCCCTGCTGTTTGCACAACCGGCAACGCCGAAGGCCCTGGTCATGACGAGCGGCAACCGGAGTAATGAGCCGATCTGCATCAGAAATGAAGAGGCATTGCAGCGGCTGCAGGGCATTGCGGACTGGTTTCTTCTCCACAACCGTGACATCGTCACCAGGGTGGATGATTCTGTGGCACGTATCATGGCCGGTGAAGTCCGTCTGTTACGGCGAGGTCGCGGTTTTTCTCCGGTGCCTGTTCTTTTGCCGGCTGTGACTGCTGACATCCTTGCCTGCGGTGCAGAGATGAAAAGCAGTTTCTGCATTGTCCGCAACAACGAGGCCTATCTCAGTCAGCATATCGGCGAGTTGACGGGCACGGAGAATTATGATTTTTATCGGGAAAGTGTTGATCATCTCCAGAATGTCCTTGGTTTTGTTCCTGAACTGGTCGTCTGTGACCAGCACCCGGATTACCTCAGCTCTCGCTATGCACGTACGCGCAACGGCCGCTGCCGTACTGTGCAGCACCATCATGCCCACATCGGGGCGGTAATGGCGGAGAACAAACTGCATGACTCTGTGCTCGGAATCGTGCTTGACGGTGCCGGCTACAGTGATGACGGCACAGTTTACGGGGGAGAGATCTATCTGGCCGACCGGAATGGTTATTCCCGTCTGGCCAGATTATCCCACCTCTTGTTGCCGGGAGGTGATCAGGCCGCAGCACAGCCCTGGCGTATGGCTCTCTCCCTTCTTTATCAGCATTTTGGGCGGAAAGCTCTGCTGGAGGAGGCGCAGCCGCCGGCTTTACAGAGCATTTCCCGGTCCCACAGACAGTTCATCGGTCAGATGATGATTCAAGGACTGAACTGTCCGAAAACATCGAGTTGCGGCAGGTTGTTTGATGCGGTTTCCGCATTGCTGGGGCTCTGTCTGTACAATGATTATGAGGGCCAGGCAGCCATGCTTCTTGAACGACAGGCTGTGCTGACTGATGACGAGCCACAGCCACCGTATCCAGTGATCCTGACAAAAGAAGCTGATGTATTGGTCATTGAGAGTTCACCTTTAGCTGCGCTGATCTGCTCAGACCTTGCAGCCGGAGTGCCCGGTGCAGTGGTCGCCCAGCGGTTTCATCAATGGCTGGTCAGTGCACTCGTTGCAGTATGCGCTGAACTGCACGAACAGACCGGTATCGACAGTGTGGTCTTGTCCGGTGGCTGCATGCAGAATAAGCTGTTACTGGAAACTTTGATCAGCCATCTGCAGATAAAAGGTTTTTCGGTGTATGCAGGCGCCCTGGTGCCGATGAACGACGGGGGAATAGCCCTGGGGCAAGCATTTATTGGAGGTTGTGTATGTGTTTAGCCGTACCCATGCAGGTTATCGCTCTTCAAGGGGGCAGCGATGATCTTTTTGATCCTCCGACCGCTCTGGTTGAAAGTGATGGGGTGCAGAAGGAGATCCGGTTGGAGATGACCGATCGGCTGCCGGAAGTGGGTGAATATGTGATTATCCATGCCGGATTTGCCATCCACACGTTAACCAGAAAAGAGGCGGAATACAATCTGAGTCTGATGCGTCAGATGGCAGAGGTTCTGGAAAGGGAGGGTAATCTCCCCGGAGATGCGCGGTGAACTGGATTGATGCTTTCCGCAGCCGGGAAGTGACCG
>JAAYDD010000180.1 GCA_012729435.1 Desulfobulbus sp. | reverse complement strand
GCTCCAAAAAGAACAAAGAGCAATACATCTTCAACAATTGAGTGGCAAATCATCAAAAAGGTGCTGATAAAAAAGATATCTTCGCGGCTCAATATGCCCCGGCCGGCCTCCCTGATCAAAATACCGGCACCATAGGTAATTCCCAGCAGTTGCCCGACTATGATGGAAAACGAGGTGCTGACTTTGGCCAGACGTTGTTGCACCCATCTGCTTGCCTTCACCGCATCCATGATCACAATGATCACACTGATCAGAACGATGATTTTACACGAAAGCACCAAGGCACCGCCCGCGGAATGAACAAGCATCTGCAGAAACGAATCATGCTGCGGCAGGGTAAGCGTCCGGGTTTGCTGTCCAGTTTCAAAGAAGGAGGCCGGCATCCATAACACCGGCAGGACAGTTATACACGCTCCTGCTCCTCTGAGGATAATCGAATAGCTGTAGGAGATACCCAGTTTGGCCATAATGGCACATTCAACAATCATCGAATGACATACACCCAGAAACACGGCGAGAACCGTCCACTGATATGCTGTGAGTCCAAGGGGAGCGGCAAATGCGATACCGGCATAGATGTTGAGCAACATTCCGCTGACAAGAGCCATGGCTGCCTCTGCGGGTAGATCAAGGAGCCTGGTTACCGGTGCGAACAGAAAGGTCAGAGGTTGAAGAGCACCGGTATACAGAAGAATATCAGCAAGGATATGCAACGGTATAACAAATTTCAAAATCAGTAAAGCGCTGGAACCTGCGGATTTCAGGCTCTCCCGTACAAATCTATACATGAATCTCCATGATCGAAGGGACTTGTTAAAGATGAGTCTGTAAATCCGGATATTGGCAACAATATCTTTCTTGTCTGTGCGATACCCTCACACCCGTACAGTCATCGCCGACGTTTCCATAACAGCCAGGCACCGGATCTGCAGAGGAGACGGAAAGGGAGTTTTTCCCTCAGATGAAAACAAACGCGGCCGACTGCCCCTTCATATCACTGTCAACGGATCATTGCCAAGTCGATAATAGATCCTTACTGTTTCGACAACCTGTCCCTGCTCGGTATAACCCTCGATAAGTCTCTTTTTTCACAGGACATTGAGCCATGGATACCACAAGCTCCCGGCCTCTTCACACGCTTTTTATTCTCATACTCACCCTGCTGTTTCACCCTGCTGCACAGGCTGTAGAGATACAAGACGATATTCTCATCGGCCGTATCTCCTTTATTGAGGGAGAGCTTCTGCGATATGTCCCGGAAAATAATGACTGGGTCATGACAGTGGAAGACACACCCTTCGGTCTACAGGACGCTCTCTACTCCGGAAAAAACAGCAGAGCGGAATTTATTCTTCCAAACCGGACCTGGCTGCGAACCGGTGAGTACACGCAGATACAAATGCTCGCTCTGACCGAAGAAGTCACAACCGTGGACATCGCCTCCGGTACCGGGCGTGTGTATAACAGAAGTCAGGATGCAATCTGTAAGATTACCACTCCGTTCGGATATGTGGTGGCACAGGGTGACACTGTGTTTGATCTCTATGTCGGCGATGAGTCCATGGAGGTAGTGGCTCTTTCCGGCAACGTCGATGTTGTCGCTGATACAACCGGCAGAAAATACAGGGTGGAAGAAGACGGCCCGTCACTCGTTGTCACCAGTGGCGTAACCTTCGGTAACGGCACGGTTGACGCTTCATGGGATGACTGGAATGAAGAACGCGATCGGCTCTGGTCGCAACGGTTACTCAGCAGTACCGCGACATCGTACCTGCCGGAACCGCTTCATGATGACTCGTACGTGCTTGAAGAAAACGGACGCTGGGAGCGGGTGTACTACGAAGGCAATTACTACGACATGTGGCGACCAACCGGCGTTGACGCTGACTGGCGGCCATTTACTGTCGGTCGCTGGTCCTTGTATTATAACGACAACTGCTGGGTTCCCAGCGAACCGTTTGGTTATCTGACTCACCATTACGGTTCCTGGGTGTATATCAACTCCTTCCATTCCTGGTACTGGCTGCCTCCGGTAAGACGGATCGTGATCTCAACGCCCCGATTCCTGCCGGCTTTTGGCTGGTATCCGGGAAGAGTGGCGTGGATGCATCATGATCATTCCATCGGTTGGATACCTCTGGCTCCTGGTGAAATATACTATGCCCATCATCCCTGGGGGAAGCGCACCGTAGTGATTAAACGGACTGCTGTTCCGTCACTGACTCTGTCGGCGTACCGATATCTCGATCAGGCAATCATTATTCCCCGAGATCATTTATACCGGGGCAACCGGTACACACCGCACCTGGATCGAAACAGCACCCGAACCGTTATCATCAACGCCTATCAACCCATCCTCGCAACGAACAACCAGGTCAAAGATGCCCGCCGTTTCAGTTTCACCGACACCAGAGTCAATCATAAACCGCATAAGATTGTGCTGAACCGGATTCACGACAACTGGCAGGTGCGGCAGAATACTTCGCAGCATACGAGAAACCGGATCACGCAGGATCTGGTCAAAGTGACTGCTGCTGAACCCTTGCAATCAGTAACAACCCAGACACCTCACCTGAGTGGAAAACTTGTTAACGCTCAGAACAGCACGGACAAGTGGTCACCACATCTCGCACCGCCGGTGAACATGAAGTCTCAAGAACGACAGCGCTCATCTTTTACAAAAGATAGACGTAACGAACGAACTGGCCGGATCGACTCTTCACATGCAAAAAAGACCGATATCCGGACAAATAGGCTCTTGTCTGAACCGCCAGCCGCGTCCGCTCCGACTTCTGATCGTCATAAGACATCTTCTGCCCCAGTCCCATCCACGCCGCCTCTCAAAAGATCGGCTGTAACGGACAACACCTCTGCCCGACCGGGTACACCAACCCAACAAAAAATGCAGGGAAGACAAGCGCCGGTTCATCAGAGAGCGCATCAAACAGACAGATCACAGATCCCGGGTGAACAAGAAAGTGCACCTCCGGCGCTCCCGACCGACCCTGGATCTTCTCAACCCGAACTGTCACCTCAGTACACAGAAAAAAGTTCAAGGCAAAAGACTGAGGAAGAACACAGAAACATGCATCAGCAGTCCGGTGAGCAAACCCGTCGTTCCCGAATAATACCTCATCATGAACAAAAACGTTTCCAATCAGTACAGGAAACTCCTGTTCGCCGTGAAAAACGTGGGAGCTCGTATGAGGACGCATGGCCGCAACAACAGGAGGCGATGCGACGTCGGCAGCTGGAACAGCAGCGACAGCAGCAAGAGACGATGCGACATCAACAGCTCGAACATCAGCGGCAACAGCAGGAGACGATGCGACGTCAACAGCTGGAACAGCAACGACAGCAACAGGAGATGATGCAACGCCGGCAGGTCGAACATCAGCGGCAGCAGCAAGAGACGATGCGACATCAACAGCTCGAACATCAGCGGCAACAGCAGGAGACGATGCGACGTCAACAGCTGGAACAGCAACGACAGCAACAGGAGATGATGCAACGTCAACAGGTCGAACATCAGCGGCAACAACAGGAGACGATGCGACGTCAACAGGTCGAGCAGCAGCGACAGCAGCAGGAGGCGATGCAACGTCAACAGCTGGAACATCAGCAGCAACAGCAGGAGGCGATGCGACGTCAACAGGTCGAACAGCAGCGGCAACAACTAGAACAGCAACAACAGTGGGAAGGAAGGCAACCAGACCAGCCGCAGAGAAGACAGCGGCCTCATCGGGAAAGGTAACAGTCTGTCTGGTTATCCTTTTCACCGTACCAAAAAGGACAACACAACCGGCTGCCCAGAAGACATACAGGCTGCTGTTCTCACTGGTGTACCAACGACTCAACTGTTTTGGCACCAGTTGAGTCGGTCACAAAAGCTTTGACAGTGGCGGATATGAACCAAAAAGACGTGCCGGCGGACTATCTGTCAGCAGGAAAAATCCGTGAGCTGGACAACGTTTACAACCAGTCGACTAACGACACCCCGATGCCGATACGATTCACATAGTGATTATAATCGATCAAGCTTTCGCCATAGCCGGTGAAGTACTGCACATACCCTCGTAAAAACGGCCAGTTACCAAAAGGAAAACTCCAGCTTAACTGTAAGGCTCCCCGCTGGAAATCAGATTCCACTGCATTTCGGGTCATGAGGCTGAAAGTATGGTCATCCCATTTATAGGCGGCACTGATCTCATAATGTCCCAAATATCGAGTAATGTCAGGATTATCATCCGAGTTTTTCCCTTCAGGAATCCGATACCATGGGGTGAAGGTCAAACCCAGATCTCCCACCTCAAATGTCATGGCAGCAAAAAGACGGTTCCAGCTGCGTGAGAGTTCTCCACTCTGTCCATTGGACTGATGATTGATGCCAAAGGAGTTGCTGGAGTTGACAATACCAAATGCTTCCCAGCCGGGTGTAAACTGTATCCACAACTCCGGCTCGTGATTCGTCTCCCGGAAAGGTGATGAAATATCGTTATTGTACACCTGCCAAAAACTGTGATTGGTATAGGCCGCATATACATCTGTCGTATTGTCGAACAGCCCTACCATGAGCGGGGTCTTAATGCTGATCTGAAACTGTGCTTCAATCCAGTCAAACTCATAGGAGTCGTCGTTTTTGCTTCTCTGATGATAGGTGGAGTTGTACCCGTGGGAGTTGTAAACAAAGGCCAGAAAATAATTGGGCCGATGGGGCATGATACTGAACGGCCGGAATATGTTTTTCTGTTCCTGAACAAGTCGTTTTTCAACGGCTCCCGGCACCTCAAGCGCGGTCTGTTCATCCTCATTGAGGATTGATAAACAGTGCTGACGTAACTCCCCGACTGTCATGGCATCAGAGGCGGTTGCCAACCGGGTCCGCATACATTCTTCAAGCTGGTCGGCATAAACCAGAGGCGCAGTGCCAGCCGTCGTGATCATAAAAAGGCAGAGAACAGTCCGGATGCGCTGGTGCACGTCAGAAAAGCATCGAGT
>JAAYDD010000179.1 GCA_012729435.1 Desulfobulbus sp. | reverse complement strand
CTCGGTGGCCGGAGTGATCGGATAGGCGCCGAAAAATTTGCAGCCGGCCGCGATTGCACCCTCGGCGCAGGCCTCATCTCCGGTCATGTAATGCTCACCGGTAAGAACAGCAGGTTTCATAAGACACTCTTGTGCAGACAAACATTAATTTTTGGTGGTTTCCGGCGTCATTTCGACAGAAAAAATAGCGAATTCCGGGCAGATAATTTCACAGAAATGACAATTGACACATTCCTCCGGCTTCGTGACCACCGGTGGGTGATACCCCTTGCGGTTAAAACGTTCGCTGAACTGCAGAATATGTTTAGGGCAGTACTCGATGCAGTAGCCGCATCCCTTGCATCGATCTTCAATGATGGTGACCAACCCCTTGGTGACCTTAATCTCCTGTGCATCAAGGGGTACCCGCCAAAACGTCATAATCGTCGCCTATCAGAAAAAAGTTAAATGTCCGGTATGTTTGAAGAAAGAATCATCCGGGTCCGGCATGATTATCAGAACACCGGACACAACGGTGAATAAACCGAAAAACCAGGCAGGTGTCAAGCCGCAATCATGACAAACAACTAAAAAACAAAGACACCGCCATACTTTTTGCACCACTGTCTCTTTTTTCACCGGCTCGTCATCATGCAAACAGAGATCCCTGCACTCCAGGGAGATGACATTCAGCTGCAGAAAGCAGACAGACATGAAGAGAGATCCGGTCCGGAAACCACCCGGAAGTACAGATTGTGCCTGCAGTTAGACCGTGGCTGACGGTGCGGGGACGCGACCGGAAAGAGGAGATGCCGGCAAGAGATCCACCTTTTATCCTGAAAAGGATGAACAGGTGCAAACCGTCTTGATGTTTCAAAAAACCGCGATTATATTGCCGCGGGTTGCGGGGTAACAGATAAGTTTCGATTAACCGTCAGGACGTACATTATGCTGTTTGCCGTCTCAGGTGTTACCACAGAGCCGTGGATCCCTCCCCTGGTGGCCTGTGCCATCTCCTTCTTCACCTCCATGGGGGGTGTTTCAGGCGCCTTCCTGCTTCTCCCCTTTCAGATGTCGGTACTCGGGTACACCCACCCTTCCGTCAGTTCAACCAACCAGGTCTTCAATATTGTGGCCATTCCCTCTGGAATCTATCGCTACTGCAAGGAGGGAAGGATGATCTGGCCCCTGACGTGGGCAGTGGTGCTTGGCACCCTGCCCGGTGTGCTCATCGGCGCGATTGTCCGGGTCACCGGACTTCGGGACCCGCACAGTTTTAAACTGTTCGCCTCCGCCGTTCTCCTCTATATTGCCGGTAGAATGCTTAAGGACCTGTTCAGCACCAAAGAGACAACTCCACCCGGTTCCGGCCACCGGCCCAACGGCGCCGGCTCAGTCATCCTGACCAGCGGATCACCGGCAACAGTTGCTGTCACACACTGCAGCCTGCGAAAGATCGCCTACACCTTTCAGGGTGTCACCTATACTCTTCCGGTGGCCGGCGTTTTTCTCCTCTGTCTCACCGTCGGGATCATCGGCGGGATCTACGGTATCGGCGGCGGTGCGATCATCGCTCCGTTTCTTGTCACCTTTTTCAAGCTGCCTGTTTACACCATTGCCGGAGCCGCCCTCATGGGTACCTTTGTCACCTCTGTGGCGGGTGTTGCCTTTTACACAACTATCGCTCCCTTCTATCCCCAGCTGTCGGTGGCGCCGGACTGGCTGCTCGGACTTCTTTTCGGCCTGGGAGGTATGGCCGGAATGTACCTGGGAGCCCGGTGTCAGAAATTCGTGCCGGCCAGGGTCATCAAATGGATGCTGGTTGTCATCATGCTCGGCACGGCGCTCAGATATATCTTTGAGTTTGCAGTCTAAAAGCACGGTTATAAAACCGGATACGCCAGGTGTTCTCCATCCGTTATCAGTCTTCGGCAAACAGTTCAGCAACTGTCGCCGGGATCGATCCCTTGGGCTTCAGAGTCGTATCCTTGTCCACGCTGTAAACCCCGAACCACTGTTCCGGATCATCCGTATCCTGATGCCTGGCCTGCTCCGGGCCCTTTGCACTCTTCCACCACTCATCGTGCAGCTCGAAAAACACGAGTCCGCAGTACTTCTCACTGCCCTTTGCCGTACGGATATCCTGCCACACCGAGCGAAAGGTTTTCGGCACATCTTCAATCTTGTGTCCGCCAAAACCGGGAACCCAGGGTTTGGGCTCAAAGGGAGAGGTTGAGAGCCCCACCTGGGTAACAAAAACAGGCTGTCTGGATTCCCTGGCCAGCTGTTCAAGATATCCCTGATATGTGGAACCGGTCACCGAACCCGGTGGAGAGGTCCGCACACCGTTGGCATAGGTGTACACGTTAAGGCAGGTCAGATCACCCATGTCCGGCACCAGGATACTGTCTTTGGAAACCTCAAGATCAGGCCGATCAGCGATCGGTCCGATATGGGTCCAGCTGGTATGGCAGTAGAGATGACGCTGACCGTAACGGCTGAGTTCATACTCCATGGCCCGGTCCACCAGCCTGGCCATGGCCACCTCTGTGGCGGTCCGGTTGGTAACGGTCAGATGCTTCCCCTTGTAATCGCGAACATCAGGATGACGGGCATTGGTGGATTCAACGCATTTGGCCTGCAGCTCGTCACCTATCGAAAAAAGGACGAGCCGATCCGGACGTCCCACCCGGTATGTATGATCAATGATCTCCTTAATGTCGTTCAACGTCTTTTCCTGAAAGGCAGGAGCCAGAAAATCTTCCTCATAGGCCCACACCCATATGTCCTGACCATAGGTGAGATCGGTCTTATCCAGAGCTTCAAAAAACTTCGGCGGCATCAGTCGGGGAAAAACATGGATGTAGTTCACATTCATGCCTGTCATCAGGGCCAGATGCTGCGTATACCGGTCATCGTTCCCGGGCGACGCTCCTAAAACCGGTGTCTCGCCCGGTAAAAAGGGAGAGTATCCCATACCTTTGAAAAAAACCGGCCGGTCCGGATGGTGCAGATCAAACAGGGAGGTGCCGCGAACAACAAAGCGAAGAGGCCGGGGTGTTGCCGGGTGAAGCTCCATGGTTTTAGCAGCACGCCCTATCTGCGGTCCAACGGATACCAGCAGTCCCAAAAACACCAGTAAAGAAAGACACCTAAGCATTGTGTGCATAATAAGGCCTCATTAAAAAAGTTACTCCTGTAAGCCCCTGTTCCATTCATCTGCAATGGAGCAGGAACAGGTTAACCTCCTCTGTTGGGAAGAACGTCATGAACCGTCCAATAAAACAACCTCTCTGTTGTACGTTGCAGGAGGCTGTGCAGACGGAAGACAGGCCGGGAAGCGGCCACTCATTACCTGAAGGTAAATGATGTGACAAGTGTATTGACAGCGTTCTGCCAGAACTGAAAGTTCTTTTCAGCAACGGCCGGAGTTTCGCCCAGCCCGCTGCACGACAGTGTCCAGGTCAAACCAGGGGTCGCGGTCATAACAACCAGACCTGAAGCATAGGCATCGGTATCAATTTTATAATGGACACGGCCAATGTGTGCCGGCCGTTTATGCAGACGGCCGCTTCTGGCAGAGGTCACCTTCACTGCATTACCACCCTCACCCAGCACCTCCTCAAGTTCAGCCGTTGTCGGAGGTGTGGAAAATATCTGGTCAATATCACGTTGCTTTGCATTTTCCGCCTTGGGGAAACGCTTAACAATCAACGCACATTCGGCAACGGGCCGCTCTTCCTGATTTGCCACCCTGACCTGTATCTCAGGGATGGCACCGGGTAACACAACCCAGGATTCGGGATAGCTGAAGGTAAAACCGAACTCCTCATTACTGTAGCGGGATTCAGCGGTTCGGTCTGCAGCAGCGAGCTTTTCTGTCTTTTTTGTGCCGGCGGCAGGATCTTTGACAATCACCGGTTTTTTCGCGCTCCAAACCGGCACAGGAGCTATGAACAACATTGCGCTGAGAAAACATACTGATAAAAGATTGAGAAGACGATGCATCGGGCAGTACTCTGGACAGGGTTTAACCGGTGTAAATTTCATGAAAAATTATAATTCTAACACATTACAGCTCATCTGCCAATCATCTGCCTCAGCATCGGTGAATAACGATCCGTTCGGGCCATCTGTCTTGACATGTTCAGAAATGTTGTATTACATTGTACAGTCAGAAAAAACCGCAGGGAGGACAGATGCGCCAGCAGCTCAACGAATTGACAGCCAGACAGCGACACCTCTTTGAATATCTCTGCCGCCGGATCAGGCAGAACCAAGAAACGCCCAGTCTCCGTACGATAGCCAGCGACCTGGGCATCAGCCACACGGCGGTGGCCAGCCTGCTGCACTCGCTCCAGGACAAAGGCTGGATCCGGCGCGACGGCCGCTACAGCCGCCGTATTGTTTTACAGGCTGATGCGGCAGCTGAGCAGCAAACTGCTCCCGCCGGTAAAACCGTGCCGATCATCGGCCGGGTGGCAGCGGGCCTGCCCCTTTACGCCCAGCAGGAGTGGGCAGGAACTCTGCTGGTCGACCCCGCCGTGTTTCGTGGCAATCAGCTGTTTGCCCTGCGGGTGCAGGGGGACTCCATGCGTAATGCGGGTATCCTTGCCGGTGACCTTGCCATCTGTGAACCCCGTCAGTTCGCTGCCAACGGCGAAATCGTGGTCGCCCTGATCAACGGCGAGGAGGCGACTGTCAAACGGTTCTTCTATCGGGGTGATCATATCGAGCTCTGCCCTGAAAATGACAACTACCCGACCATGACGTATAACCTGGGGGAGGTGCTGATCCAGGGTAAGGTGATCGGTATTCAGCGCGGCCCCGAAGAGATGACCGCTCTTTAAAAATCAGCCATGCCGACCGCCTCTTCCGTGCACATCGGCACCTGCGGGTTCTCCTATCCGGAATGGATCAAAGCCGGTATTTACCCTCCAAAAACCAGGTCTTTTCAGATGCTTCGCCATTACAGCCGTCTTTTCTCCGTGGTGGAACTCAACTACACCTGGTATCAGATGGCCCGGGCCGATACCATAACACGCATGCTGGCCGGCTGTGACTCCACCCTGCTCTTCTGCGCCAAACTGACCCGCACCATGACCCATGAGATCGCAACGGACTGGCCCGATCAGGCCCGTGCGTATCTCCAGGGCATGGCACCACTGCTGGCCCGGAAACGGTTACTGAGTGTCCTGGTGCAGCTGCCGCCCACCTTCCGGCGCACCCCGCAAAATCGCACCTATCTTGCCCGTCTTTTTGACACCCTCAAGCCCCTGCCTCTGGCTGTGGAATTTCGCCATCGCTCCTGGGCACAGAACAGTGTGTTCACAGGGCTGACCGAGCGGGGTGTCACACTGGTCAGTGTTGATGCACCACCACTGCCGGAGCTGTTTCCGCCCCTTGAAGTAATCACCAATCCGGCTCTGTTCTACCTGCGGCTCCACGGTCGCAACACATCGGGATGGCGGTCAGGATCCAAGCAGCAGCAGTTCAACTACAACTACACACAGGCTGAGTTGCGTCAGTGGAGTGCAGCGCGTATTCCCAGGATGCGGGCCGCCTGCACAACAGGAGTCATCCTTTTCAATAACCATGTGGCCGGTCAGGCTGTGCGCAATGCCCAAGCCCTGGCTCAGCTTCTCCACCCTTCCTCCG
Organism: Desulfobulbus sp.; assembly: GCA_012729435.1. Taxonomy (GTDB): domain Bacteria; phylum Desulfobacterota; class Desulfobulbia; order Desulfobulbales; family Desulfobulbaceae; genus Desulfobulbus. The sequence continues at coordinate 10,829 of JAAYDD010000179.1, read as the reverse complement.
CATCTCACAACGTATAATTAACCTTTACATTACCTGTACATTTATTACAATCGCCTCCATGGAACGGAGGATCATCCATCTCAATATTGCTAATTTCTGTGTGGCCGTGGAACAGGTGCGTGATCCCCGGCTCCGCAACAGGCCGGTGATTATTGCCTGTCCCGGTCCACGGGCTGTGGTTCATGACATGAGTGATGAGGCCTACAGTGAAGGTGTGCGAAAAAATATGCTGCTGACCGCAGCGCTTCGTCGCTGCCGGTCTGCTCTTGTTCTTCCTCCTCGGCCGGAACTGTATCGCAAGGCACTGGGCAGCTGCCTGAAGCAGGCCCTGCAGTACACTCCCCTGGTGGAACGGTCCAGCGGCAACGGCCACCTTTATCTCGATGTCACCGGCACCCACCGGCTGTTCGGACCGCCTCCGGACATCGGCTGGCGTCTGCGCAACACGTTGCGCCGCGATCTCGGTCTTGATCCCATCTGGTCGATCGGCACCAGCAAACTGATCGCCAAGGTGGCAAGCCGGCTGGTCAAGCCCCGCGGCGAATACATCGTCGGCGGCGGTGAAGAGCAATCTTTTTTAAATCCGCTCCCCTTACAGCTGCTGCCGGGAATCTCTCCTGCTGACCTGCTCCGTCTCCAGCACATCAATATCCACCTTGTTCATCAGGTGACCGCACTTTCTGTTCAGGATCTGCATGTTGTCTGCGGCCGCCGGGCCCACCGCATCTATCATCTGGTGCGCGGTATTGACCCGCGTCCGGTTCATCCTGTCATCTCTCGCAAACAGGACATCTCCCATGCATACACCTTTTCACCGGATACCAACCAGGAGGCAGTGGTGCGTGCTGCCCTGACAACCCTGACGCAGCGGGCAGGATACGATCTGCGACAGCGGCGACTGGGCTGCCGGCGTGCCGCGGTTATGCTGCTCTACAGCGATGGGGTCAGTGTTACCCGCCAGGCTGCTGTATCACTGCCTGTCTGCGATGACACAAGCCTGCAGCAGCTGGTCTCTGCGGCCCTGTACCGCGCCTGGAACCGGCGCATCCGTCTCCGGCAGCTCACAGTCACCTGTTCACTCCTCTGTCACCCGGCACAACAACTCTCTCTCTTTACCGCCGGTGATATGCGCGTCCAAAAAAACAGACAGCTCAGCAAGGCCCTGGACACCATCCGCAGCCGCTGCGGTGATGGCACCATCTTTCGAGGCGCCCAGTATCCCCACATCAACACCTCCATACCACTGCCATGATCGCCCTTGGCCTGCACTCCTCTTTTTCCCTGTTGCAAAGCCCTTCCTCTCCCCGGACTCTCTGTCAGAAGGTCCGGCACCATGGGTATAAGACAGCGGCACTGACCGATATCAACAACCTCTACGGCCTCTGGCCTTTTCTTGCCGCCTGCAGAGAAGAAGGACTCACCCCGATTATCGGGACCGAGGTACGCACAGCACAACACCGCCTGTTCTGCCTGGTGCATGACCTCACCGGTTATCGCAACCTCTGCTGTCTGCTGACCGCCCTGCACTGTGACCCGGCCTTCAGCCTCTCCTCTGTACTGCTCTCCCGTCACCCAGGTATGACGATCCTGGTTACGGATCAGCACCTACTCACCTTCTGCCGCAAAATCGGTGCTGATGTGGCGGCGGCTCTTGTCCGGAAACCCGACCAGCACAACAGCATGCTGCGCCGTACTGCACACAGGATGGGGGCACCGGCTGTGGCCCTGCAGGACAGTTTTTGCTATGCACCGGAAGATCACCGTATCCGCCGGCTGCTCCAAGCCATTGCCGGCAACAGTTCACTCTGCCGGGCACCGGTTTCAGAGGCTGCAACCGATATCCTTCTGCCCCCTGCAGAACAGTGGCAGCAGCGGTTCCGGTTATGGCCCGAGAGCCTGAAACAGGCTGCTCTGCTTGCTGAAAAGTGCACACTGCGCACTCCCTATACCGGTCTGATCATGCCGCCCTGGCCGGAGCCTGATGCTGACGCCCGGCTTCGCTCTCTGGCTCTGAACGGTGCTGAATACCGGTACGGCACCCCCCTTCCTGAAGCTGTACGCACCCGGCTGGATCACGAACTGGCAATCATCGCGACCATGCGTTTTTCCTCCTATTTTCTGGTGGTACACGACATTATCGGTCAGGTGAACCGAACCTGCGGTCGAGGTTCCGGTGCCGCCTCTCTGGTCGCTTACTGTCTGCAGATCACCAATGTCTGCCCGATCCGCCACAATCTCTACTTCGAACGTTTCCTCAATCCGGGCCGTACCGATCCGCCGGACCTTGATGTTGACTTTGCCTGGGACGAGCGGGACCGGATTCTGACCTCGGTTCTGGAACGGTTTACCTGCCGGGCGGCAATGGTGGCCAATCATGTGACCCTGCAACCCCGGATGGCCATCCGCGAGACCGCCAAAATTTTTGGAATCCCTGATCGTGAGATCACACAGGTCACCAAACAGCTGCCCTGGAGATGGCGGGCAGATGTAACAGATGAAGGTATCGGCGAACAGTTGCACCAGCAGCCCCGGTTACGCAACATTGACCTCTCCGACCCCTGGCCGGAGATCCTTCAACTGGCTGTTCGCATCAGCGGCATACCGCGCCACCTGTCGGTGCATCCGGGCGGGGTGATCATTACTCCGGAGCCGGTTTGTACCTATGTGCCGATACAACAGGCCAGCAAGGGTGTACCTGTTATTCAATGGGAAAAAGACGGTGTAGAAGAGGCGGGACTCGTCAAGATTGATCTCCTCGGAAACCGCAGTCTGGGAGTGATCCGGGATACGATCAGCCAGATCCGGCAAAACGGCCACAGGTTGCAGGAATCCGGCTGGCTGCCTGAAGAGGATTCCGCCACCCGGCAGACCATGGCCAGGGGACAGACCATGGGGTGTTTTTATATCGAGAGTCCGGCCACCCGCCTCCTGCAGCAGCGCTCCCGACACGGTGACTTTGAACATGTGGTTCTTCATTCATCGATCATCCGGCCGGCGGCCAACGAATTCATCCGCGAGTATCTGCGCAGGCTCCATGGAGGCGACTGGCAGCCGCTTCATCCTCTGCTGGCCCCCGTACTTGATACGACCTACGGTATCATGGTGTACCAGGAGGATGTTTCCCGGGTGGCCGTGCAGTTCGGATTTTCCCATACCGAAGCCGACCGGCTGCGTAAGATCATGTCAAAAAAGGACAAAAGGCGCCGGCTCAATCACTACCAGCACCGGTTTTTTGCAGCTGCAACCGAACGCGGGGTTCATCCCGCCACCATCGAACGAATCTGGGCAATGATGATGAGTTTTGACGGTTACTCATTCTGCAAACCGCATTCAGCCAGCTATGCTCAGGTTTCCTTCCAGGCCGCCTATCTCAAAACCCATTTTCCTGCCGAGTTCATGGCTGCGGTCCTTTCCAATCAGGGGGGATTCTACTCAACCTTTGCCTATGTGTCCGAAGCCCGTCGTCTGGGACTGACCATCCTGCCGCCCGATGTCAACTGCAGTGCTGTCTCCTGGAAAGGGGGTGGCCGTACAGTCCGTGTCGGCCTGATGGCTGTTGCCGGCCTGAGTAAAACCACCATGACGAGGATTGTCACTGAGGCGGAACGTTGTCTCTTTCAGTCCATGACCGATTTTCTCAGACGTGTCCGTCCCGGCCGGGACGAAGCCGAAGCCCTGGTACATGCAGGAGCGTTGGATACGATCTGTCCTGCGGCCGGCGGCAATCGGGGAGCGCTCATCTGGCTGCTGCTCTCCTGGTATACCGCGGAAAAAACAGCACACCCGCTTTTTCCCTGCGATCCGTCACCACCGCCCTTGCCTGAAGAAAACAAGCGACAGCAACTGCGCAATGAGTACAGGGTGTTAGGTTTTCTCTGCTCCTGTCATCCCATTGTTCTTTTCAGCGGGCAGCGCCAAGCAGTTAAAGCGATGACCGTTCGGCAGCTGCAGAACCTGCCTGAAGATGCCATCCAAAAGCGTCTTACAGTCCGACTCATCGGCTGGCTCATTACCGCCAAGACCATCAGTACAAAAAAAGGCGAAGCCATGGAGTTTTTGAGCGTGGAAGATGAGACCGGCCTGCTTGAATGCACCCTGTTTCCCAGGGAGTATCAACAGTACTCTTTTCTGTTGACCAGCACCGGACCACTGCTTCTCGAAGGCTATCTGGATGAGGACTTCGGAGTCCGCACTCTGGTTGTCACACGGATTGCGCGTGTATCTCAGGCACTGCAGCTATCCGGACAGAAGATGTTCTGTTCAGAAAAAGACAGGAATCCGGCACCTTCTCTTAAAAAACTGCCGGCAGCACAAAAGAGGATCCATGCATAACCAACAAGATCATCCAGGGCCGGCATTCCGGGAAAAACAGATCATGACTGCCCTGCAGATGCCCGAGAGAACAGAAAGAAGACAGCAAACCTTGTTTGGCTCTGTACAGCAACACGACTCTGCACGGCTACACGGGATCTGTCAGGCAGTCGATTAGACGGCCGCAAACAGGGGAAACGGCATGCCTGCACCAGAAAGCTTCATCAGGAGACTTCCAGTCCTGGCAGGCTTAAAACACACAGACTAGGGACAGACTGCACCAACAAGAGTGCAGCAGAGTCAGGAGGAAGGAGAGGCCGTCTGCTCTGTGCGGAATGAAAAATGAAGCGGAAGTACTGTGCTTTTTATAAAGGCTGTCCGGAAAAGAATGTGGAGGGTCAGCAGATGTCTGTGCAGAACTGCAGAAAAATGCTTCTGCAGACACGAAGGGGGCGGAAGTATACCCGCCCCCTGTTCAGTTCTTCTTTTTATCGGGCTGTCAGTCCTGATGGATGGAACACAGCTCACCGATCATAGTAGGCCTGCAGCTGCTCTGCTTTCTGAGGCTCCTGCAGGGCAAGCAGCAGGAGAATTCTTGCCTTCTGCGGAGTCAGGTTATCGGCAAAAACCGCACCGGCTTCTTTAAGTGTACTGCCGCCTCCCTGAAAACCATAGACAGGAAGCACCCTGCCATTGGGAACCCGTGTGGAAATAACAACAGCCACGTCTTTTTCAATGGCCTCCTTAATTGCCTCATACATGGGGATGTTGACATTTCCCCAGCCCAGAGCTTCAACAACAATGCCTTTGGCTCCTCCATCCACTGCCGCCTTGATAAGTCTGCCGTCAGCACCGCCATACATGGTAACAATCTCCACATACGGAAGATCATCCTTTGTCAGAGCGATGTGCTGTCTGCGCAGGGGGGCACGATAGAAGAGCACCCGATCGTTGTCCACCACACCGAGAAAGCCAAAATCGCCGGACTTAAAGGTCTCCACGTCTGAGGTGTGTGTTTTGGTCACATCACGGGCAGCATTGATCTGATTGTTGAGTGCAATCATGGCTCCCTTGTTTTTAGCATCGGGCGAGACGCAGATCCGGGCGGCGTTCAACAGATTTCTCGGTCCGTCAAAGTCCTTTTCCGAAGCATTCCGCTGTGCACCGATCAGGACAATGGGTTTCTCGCTGGCAACTGTCAGATCAAGAAAGTAGGCGGTCTCTTCCAGGGTGTCTGTACCATGAGAGACGATCACCCCCGCCACTTCAGGCCGTGCAAGGGTCGCAACCACCGCCTTCTGCAGCCCTATCCAGCGTGCCGCATCCATATAGTCGGAGGCGACATTCGACAGATTCTGCACTTCAATACGGGCAAACTCGGCAATCTCAGGAACGGTGGTCAGAAGATCTTCTCCGGAAATAGCCGGCACCGGTGCCTTTTTGACCGGATCGATCTTCATGGCGATGGTCCCTCCTGTGGCAATAAGCGCAACCACCGGCAATTCCGCCCAGGCGGACAGCGGTGAAAGCAACAGGCTCAAGGCCATGATGATGACAGGCAGATGACATCTCAATGGTCTGGTTGATGCGTGTTTCATAAGCTTTCCTCCTTTGTTGTAGGTGGTAAGAAAGGTGGGTAGTCGCCTTTTTTCGTAACAAGTGTGATGCGGGGGGTCAAGTCCATTTAAACCGGCATATCTGAAAAACAGATCCCGGACCGACACTACAGACATACCCTGTGTCAGCAGCCGAGGTGTCCGCGGGCTCAGTCGCTGATTTTGAAAGAGCCGCTGATTTTGAAAGACATTGAACGAATACGCTCATGATGATCAGAAGATCTCCGGACAGCGACAGCAGTTGTAAAAGGCCGGAACAACGGGTTCCGGGTGGAAGCATCGGCATGGAAGAGTTGCGGTGCATTCTGGAAAATGCTACATGCTCTACGACGGTATTTCCAGAGAAACACCCTGCTGCATACAAAATGAAGAGACTTGAAATACAATGAAAAAAACCGAGCAGCAATCCCATATTGTGCTTACACGAAAACAGCACGCTCTTGTTACCCGTACAGTGGACAACTGGCAAAAAAACGGTGTCATTGATACGAGTACCGGTCACCGCCTGAAGGCGTCTCTTGTCATTGCCTCCTTTGACTGGCAGAAAACCGCCCGCTACGCCTTTTCCATTGCCATCGCCTGTCTCGTGATCGCCGTCAGTGCTCTTGCAGTCGACAAAGCCCTGATCGAATTTCTGATGCGCATCTTCAATGCACCTGCAATCGGTAAATGCATATTTTTTACACTGCTTGCTGCAGGTCTCTTTCAGTACGGACTGTTTTCGCGGAGAAAATATCCATATCGGGTCTACAGCAATGAGGCGGTCTTTTTTCTCGGAGTCCTGGCCCTGGCCGGTGCTGTCTTTTACCTTGGTGTGGCTGTGGATACAGGCAGTGGTCACTTCTCTCTGCTGTTTCTCCTTGCCTCCATCCTCTATGCACTGCTCGGCCTCTGGTTTCCATCTCCGCTTGTCTGGGTCTTCGGGCTTCTTTCTCTGAGCGGCTGGATGGGAACAGAGACCGGCTATGTCTCCGGTTATGGAGCGTACTTTTTAGGAATGAACTATCCGCTTCGTTTTGTTCTCTTTGGTGTCATCCTGACTGTTGCAGGAATAGAGGGACAGAACATCGCGGCGGACAGGAACGATAAAACACTTAAAGCGCGTTTACGCTCCATGTCGCAACAGACAAAGGTCATCGGGCTGCTTCACCTGTTTATTGCGCTGTGGATCATGTCTATCTTCGGTAACTATGGGGATATGCGGCAGTGGCAGCAGGTACGCCAGTATGAACTTTTTCACTGGTCTCTCATTTTTGGTGCTGTTTCAGTCGCTGCAATCTGGTACGGTCTGAAAAAAGATGATGCGGTTCTCCGCGGCTTCGGGCTCACATTTTTGTGTATCAATCTCTACACGCGCTACTTTGAATACTTTTGGGATACCCTTCATAAGGCCGCCTTTTTTACCGTGCTTGCCATCAGTTTCTGGTACATAGGCGGTCGTGCTGAAACGATCTGGAACATGGGCAGAAAAGACGTCCCTGCAGTGTCGGACCGCCCGGAACCGGAAACAGAAACAGGGAGGACCACCACCGGTCACATCCAGAATCCACCACAGGAGAAATCAGAATGATCCCGGAAAAACTGCTCGATGTCATGCAGCATGAGGGCGTAGTCGCCATTGTCACACAGGGGGAAAATGAACCCCATCTGGTCAACACCTGGAACAGTTATCTCACCCTTTCGACAGACCACCGCCTGCTCATTCCCGCCGGAGGCATGCACACAACAGAGGCGAACATCGCCAATAACCCGAACGTACTGCTCACCGTGGGAAGCCGCGAGGTCAGCGGCATGCGCGGGCCGGGAACCGGTTTTCTGATTCGGGGCAAAGCCGCCTTTGTAACATCCGGACCGGACTATGACGGCATGAAGGCGAAATTCGCCTGGATGCGTGCTGTCCTTGCCATTACCATCGAATCTGTCACCCAGACCCTGTAAAGCCATAAAATCCCTGTTCACAGCAGGGGTTATGCTCAACAGACGTCTGTGACCGGGCATTTCGGGCCGAAATGCAGGGCTTCCATGCCCCTGTCACGTCCCTCCGGTAAACGGTTTGTTTTACCCGATCCGGGAGGTCAGCAGCACACTTCATTCCCATCCGTTACATATGGCTATGATAAAGATTGACCTGCCGCAGATATTCATCCCGCTGCTCAACGGGTTCGGTCAGATCATGCTCCAGCGCAGTGCCCGCGCCGGATTCCTGTTCATTGCCGGCATCTGGGCTCACTCCTGGGTCATGGCCCTGGGAGCTGTTCTGGGGGCATTGACAGGCAGCATCACCGCTTATCTGTGCAGATGCAGGCCAGAGGACATCAGAGCAGGTCTGTACGGATTCAACGGCTGCCTGGTGGGAATTGCTCTTTCCTTTTTCTATGCGCCGGGTATGGGCAACGTGCTGTTTATTGCGACGGGGGGAGCATTGTCTGCTCTTGTTATGCGCAGAATGCTCAACTGGAAGAAACATCTGCCGCCTTATACTGCACCATTTATTGTGGTAACCTGGGCACTGCTGCCCGTTGGCGAACTGTTCGGCCTGAATCCGGCCGTCACAGCCACGTTGAACCCGGCAGGCGATGGTTTCACGGTTCTCCGCGGCCTCGGGCAGGTCATGTTTCAAGACTACTGGATCACCGGGCTGATCTTTACCGCTGGTCTTGCCCTGCACTCCCGGCAGGCAACCGCCTGGGCACTGATCGGATCAGCTGTGGGCCTGATAGCTGCTCGCAGCCTGGGGTTTCCGGAAAATCTCGCTGTGGCCGGGGTATTCAGTTTTAACGGTGTACTCACCGGTATTGCCCTGAGCGACAGGTTTCAAAAAAAGTGCCATGGTGCCGCTGGCAGGCATCATCTTTTCAGTGGTACTTGTACGCGTATTTCAGCATGCTGATCTTCCCGCATTAACTGCCCCTTTTGTCCTGTCGACCTGGGCGGTGAGCACAGTGATTCAATGGTATCAGAAAAAAATTCCGAATATATCCAACAGCTGAGACGTATCCATTTCTGCAAAACGAGTTGACTAGAGACTGCCGTCAACCACTTCAGCCGGCAGAGCATGTTTAACGTCGTAAACAACAGCAGACGGCCTGCAGATACGGCGCACGGCTGCCGGTGTCATCGTAACGAACTCCTGATGGGCCACTGCTAAAATGACCGCATCGTACCGGCCTTCAAGAAGGGAATCGACCATGCTGACACCGTAAAGGCGACGGGCCTCTTCCCGGTCCACCCACGGATCATAGACTTCAACCTGTGCCCCAAAGGAGTGCAGCTCCTCAATAATATCAACAACCCGGGTATTACGCAGATCCGGGCAGTTCTCCTTGAAGGTGAGGCCAAGGATAAGGATATGGGCATCTGCCACATGGATACGTCGTCTGAGCATCAACTTGACCGTTTCCGAGGCAATATAACGCCCCATGTCGTCATTGAGACGCCGACCGGCCAGGATCATCTCCGGGTGGTAGCCGACCTCCTGAGCCTTATGGGTGAGATAGTAGGGGTCCACGCCGATACAGTGGCCACCGACCAGTCCGGGACGAAACGGCAGAAAATTCCACTTTGTGCCGGCCGCCTGCAAGACCTCCATGGTATCGATACCCAGACGGTTAAAGATGAGGGCCAGCTCGTTGACCAGAGCGATATTGACATCACGTTGTGTATTTTCAATGACCTTGGCTGCTTCGGCCACCCGGATGGAACCTGCTTTAAACGTGCCGGCCGTGATGATCTGCCCATACAGGGCGTCAACAAAATCGGCGGTTTCAGGGGTGGAGCCGGAGGTGACTTTAACAATGGTCGGCAGCCGGTGCTGATGATCACCGGGATTGATCCGTTCCGGACTGTACCCGACAAAGAAGTCACGGTTAAAGACCAGACCGGAATTCCGTTCCAGAATCGGCACACAGACCTCTTCAGTGGCACCGGGATAGACTGTGGACTCGTAGATCACGACATCACCGTGCGCAAGCACCGCAGCCACGGTCTCAGAGGCCAGGGTCAGCGGTGTCAGATCAGGCCGTTTGTTCGAGTCGATCGGAGTCGGAACCGCCACGACAAACACATTGCACCGGCGCAGTTCTTCAATCTCACTGGTGAAGTGCAGCTCACCGGCCGCCAGCAACTCTTCAGTGCTCACCTCGCGGGTGACATCAACAGCACGGCGCAATTCCTCAATTCGATCAGTTTTCAAGTCAAAACCAACGGTCGGCCGTTTTTTACTGAATTCAACAGCCAGCGGTAAACCGACATAGCCAAGACCAATAACTCCAACGCAGGTCGTTTCCACTGCAGGCATGCAGATTTCCTCAAACAGTAAAAGTAAAGGTTTCGGTGGCGATCTTTTTCAAAGTATAGGGGGAAGCGGCGACACAATCAAAAGTATTTTTCACATCTTTACACACCTCTGGTCGCGCCGGGCCAGAGCAGGGTGTGGAGCTGTAATTGCAGACGCACATTGAGCCGGGAGGCAAGAAGGAGTTCAGCCAGTGCAGAGGCGGAAAATCCGGGTTGTACCGGTGAAAACAGCACGGGCAGAAAAGAGGTCAGTTCGTACGCCTTAACATATGTGCAAGCCCAATAAAAATCAGCCTCTGAGCAGAGCACGAATTTGACCTCGTCCCGGCACCCGCGTTGCTGCCGCTGCCGCAAGATGTCAATATTTTCGGTCAGGTTGGATGCGGCCATACCGGAATCCGGGCACTTCACATCCATAATAATGCCAACCTCATCGGGTACCTCTGCCAGAGGAAGGCTGCCGTTGGTTTCAAGCAGGATCGTGCGTCCGGCAGCGAGTATCGACCTGAGCAGTGCCACGGTTTGCGGCTGGAGCATGGGTTCTCCGCCCGTGATCTCCACCATGACTCCTGGTACGGTGTCAACCCAGGCAAGCAGTTCGGCGGT
>JAAYDD010000178.1 GCA_012729435.1 Desulfobulbus sp. | reverse complement strand
CGTATTTCGCGACAAAAGTTTTCACCGACCGACGCTGCTGTGGCGGCGTGGAAATTATAGAAAGATCACGGATTCCCAACAGCGACATCTGGAGTGTTCGCGGTATGGGCGTGGCTGTGAGTGTCAGGACGTCAACGGTTGCCTTGATCTTTTTAATCTTTTCCTTATGAGCCACACCAAAACGATGTTCTTCATCAACAACGAGCAGACCGAGTTTTTTAAACTGGACATCTTTTGACAGTAAACGATGGGTACCAATGATCAGGTCGATAGTACCGGCAGCCAGTTGAGCTACAATCTCTTTCTGCCGCCGGCTTGAGCGGAAACGGTTCAGACAGGCAATTTCAACCGGAAATGATGCAAATCTCTCTCGAAATGTGGCGGTATGCTGTTCTGCCAGCACCGTTGTCGGCACCAGAATGGCGACCTGAAACCCGTCCTCTATCACCTTGAAAGCCGCACGGGCTGCAACTTCTGTTTTCCCGTACCCGACATCCCCGCACACGAGACGGTCCATGGGCTGCTCGCGCATCAGATCACCAAGCACATCGTTTATGGCTTTGGCCTGGCCGCTGGTCTCATCATAAGGAAAAGATTCTTCCAGTTCCTTGTACAGTGCTCCTGGAGCTGAAAAACTGTGTCCCTTGCGAAGTGCCCGGTGTGCATAGATGTCGAGTAACTCCTGAGCGATTTTCCAGACAGCTTCTGTTACCTTCTTTTTGGCAGTTTGCCATCGCTGAGAACCAAGACTGTCGAGCTTTGGCTCCTGATCGGTCAACCCCTGGTATCGGCTGACCCAGTGCAGTCGATCCACCGGAACATAGAGTTTATTATCATCCCGGTAGGCGATGAGCATGTAGTCTCCCTGCTGGCCGGATATTTCCATATTGACCAGACCCTGGAAGATGCCGATCCCGTGATCGCGATGAACAACAAAATCGCCCTCCTTCAACTGTTCGATCTGCACCGGTTCAGCATAATCGAGCTTACTGCGGCGCTGACGCTTACCCAGCCGCTTGTCACCGAAGAGCTCCTCGGCTGAGAGGAAGTGAAGGTGTTCTTCAAGCAGATCAAAACCGCGTGAAAGCGGTTGATCAAAGCAGTAAATAACGTCCGGTTCAGCAATATTTGCCTGAGTAAGCGGAGCTGACAGATGGACAGTGCGCAGTTGATAATGAGCAAGCATTTCCTGGAGATGAGCAGCCTGCCTCGGAGATCTGCAGGTTAAGATTATCCACTCACCGGATTCCTGCCATCGAGACAGCCGGTCCACAAGCGGTGGCAGCATGCCACGCTTCTTACGCTGTGCTTCTATCTCCTGGGCAAGCAACGTGTGATCCCCAGTGGCACAGGTCAGGGTCAGCTTCTGCTCCTGGTCAGGTTCGTGAAGAAAAGTGAGTCGCGCGGCAAGCAACCGGTCACGGCTGGCTTCCCATTCCGACTCACTGAGAAACAGGTCTTCTGGAGGCAAGACCGCTAGTTCCCGATTCGATGCGTCCTTGTAATTTGCGTCAATACGCTCCCGGATCAGCTGCAACTGCTGCTGACCGGCTATAGGGTCGTAAACAACAAGAGCGGTATGGGCAGGCAGGTAATCAAAAAATGTCTGTAATCCGGCCCGACCGCCATAGAAAAGAGGGAGCAACGATTCAAGACCGGGAAAGGTCTGTCCTGCAGATAACCGGTCCCGGATCATACGATGCTCGCCGGACGACCAGTGATAACGTTCGGCAGCCTCATCAGCTGCCGCGACCAACTCCTTGCGCAGATCGGATGGCGGAAAGAGCAGATCAGTGGCCGGCACCAGGACCGCCTCAGATATCTCCTGCAGAGATCTTTGTGAGATGGGGTCAAAAACGCGAATCGACTCCAGCACATCACCAAAAAAGTCAAGCCGGAGAGGACCGTTTTTCATAAGTCCTAAATGTGGTGGATAGACATCAACTATTCCACCCCGCAAGGCCAGATCTCCCTCCTGCCGAACCATTTCACCCATCTGATAACCGGACCCGATAAGTGCCGCTATCAGGGTCTCGCGGTCAATCTCCTCGCCTGCCTCCACCAACTCACAGTGCCGGCTTAAAACCCGGCTCGGAAGAACTCGTCGGAGAGCCGCCTCAACTGAAGTCAAGACGATGCAGGGATCATTATTTTCCAGGAGCTGATACAGAACTGCAAGCCGGGAGCAGACTGTTGCCGGGTCCGGAGACTGCGGGCTGTAGGGTGGAATCTCGTAACTCGGATAGATGAGTACTCTGGTGCTGGAAAAAAAAGCAATATCCTGGGCGATAACTTCCAGCTGATCGTCTGAAGGCAGGATGACACAGCACGAACGCTCCAGTGCTTCAACTGCTCTGCTGAGAAAAAGAGCAGCTGAAGCACTGTGGAGACCAAAAATATCAGGAGGGGGACCGCTTTCACGCAGCCGCGCAATAATTGACTGCATAAAATACGGTCATGCAAAGAAAAGTGATGGGAAATTAGAATGTCCCACCCATGCTAAAATCCCAGGTCGAGCTCTGTTCACCGGTTTTCCTGTCCAGATTAGCCCCCCAGGCCAAACGGATCGGGCCAAGAGGCGAGGCCCACAGGATGCCGACACCGGCGGTTTTCTTGTACTCACTAAAATCCCACTTGTCATCCTCACCGGGTACACCCTCACCGTAGACATTGCCGAAGTCATGAAAGAGTTCGGCATCCATTCCCATATCCTTGAACAGAGGAAAAATGAGTGCAACCGTACCGTACCACATCTTGTCGCCACCGACTTTATCGCCATACTGATCAACGGGACTGATCGAAGCAGACTTAAAGCCGCGGATCGAGTTCATGCCGCCCAGAAAGAATTTTTCATAAACAGGCAACTTGTCTGTCTTGTTCTCAAAGGCCTGCCCGGCTGCCAGCTTGACATGGAACACTGTACTCCAGATCATGGGGAACCACCACGCAGTGGATCCTTCCACCTTGGTGAATTCAGCATCACCGCCGAATGGACCGCCGGCATAGCTGACGTTAATACTGTTACGCGACCCCTGGGTCGGAGAAAAAGACTTGTCTCTGGTATCACGAACCAAACCGACTTCCGGCATACTCATCAGATTGATATCTTTTGATTTCAATATGGCTGAGTTAATATTCGCCTCATTGATATTTGACAAATCGGTATCAGAAATAGTGTATCCGTAATAAATCCGCCACTCTTCATACAGCGGATGTCCTAAGCGAAAAGAAGCACCCGTAGAATCCTTTGTAAAGTCGTCATACTTCCGTTCCCAGTTGAACAGGTCAACACTGCCGGAAACCTGCGAGTCAAGGATCCTTGGATTCACAAACCTCAGATTGTACCGGGTACTTTTATAGCTCGTACTTGCGGCAAAAGATAACCGGTTCCCTGTACCAAAGAGATTGTCTTCAGATATCTCTCCCATGAACAGCACTCTTTCAGAGGATGAGTACCCGGCGCCGATCTGGAAAGAACCGGTTGGTTTCTCCTTAACATCAACCACCACATCCATCTGATTTTCTACCATGGTTGGCTGAGGGGTAATGGTCACATCCTCAAAAAATCCCAATCGCTTAAGTTTTTGTGTCGATGTCCGGATAGCTTTGGCATCATAACGTCCCCCCTCCTCCACCCGGAGATCACGACGGATAACGTGATCCCGGGTACGGGTATTACCCTGTATTTCCACCCTGTTGACGTAGGCTAATTCTCCCTTCTTCACCTGGAGTGACAGATCAACACTTTCCCCGTCTGCTGATCTGTTAATCTTCGGATTAACCTCTGCAAATGCATACCCATACTCTGCATAAACGTCAGTAATCCGTGTAATGTCATCCCTCAGAACCTGCCGGTTGACATACTCCTCATCACGGATTTTCAAAACTTCAAGCAGCTCGGCTTTATCTTTGATCAGGTCGCCTTCAATATCAACGGATCCGACACGATAACGCCGTCCCTCATCAATGGGGAAGGTAACAATCAGTTCGTCGTCCTTCTGCTCTACGACCGGCTCACCGACCTTGGCCTCCAAAAACCCCTCATTCTGATAAAACGCAGCCAGGCGTTCCGCATCCTGCTGCAGTACATCCATCTTCAGCACACCGGCATCCGTCAACCAGGATATCCACCATTTACGGGTGGTCGTCTGAATGACATCACGAAGATCGCCGGCTGAAAAAGATTCATTACCTGTGAAGTTAATTTCGCCAACCGTAATTTTATCCCCTTCCTTGATGTCGAAAATAACCTCCGCATTCTCACCCGGCGGAGTGTTGACCTTGGCTGTCACCTCCGTATTGTAGTATCCCTTTGACTTGTACAGATCTTTAATTTTAT
>JAAYDD010000177.1 GCA_012729435.1 Desulfobulbus sp. | reverse complement strand
GCGTCCGCCAGCTGCGCAACCAGATCCTCAATGAATCCCGGATGGGACAACCCCCATCCCAAATACGGCTACAAGGGAAAGAACCCCCTGAAATCCATCATGCAAGTCCCTAACCGGACATCACTGACTGATACTCGATGCTGCCGAACAGCAGACGAAACTGGGGGTTGTTTTCAACAATCACAGGTGCCCCCTGCCTCCCATCGTTATCCACCACCAGGTTGACCCGGTAACGTGACACGACGGACAGCAGGTTTTCGCTGCGTAACTCTTCTGCTTCAGCAGGTCTGAACACCTCCAGATGGGCAAGGATGTCCTCCATAACCCGGGTAAGGTAAGTCTCCAGTTTCTTCTGGTCACTGCCGGTATGCTGAAAACAGGTCTGTATCTGCTGAAACTCTGTGTCAACCAGCGGCTTGACCACCCGACGGGCCAATGCGGCCAGGGTTTCGTCCAGTACCCGCTCCATGGCACGGATCTGCTCAAAGTACCGATTGATGGCCGCCAGCAGCTCCTGTTCAGCCTGGGTGATCTCTACCCGGCGTTCCTTGGGCAGGGCAAGCATCTCTTCATCGGTCAGGGCGCGCCCGCTCTCATCGCGCAAAGTGAACATGATCCGGCCGGATTCCCGGTGCATGGTAAACCGGCGGGCCTCACCAAAGGCCTCCAGCTCAACAAAGGCACGCGCTTCCTGCTCCTTGTGAGCTTTGACAAGCCGTTCTCTTTCAGTCTTGAAATCCTGACCGTCCAGCTGCCGCGGGATCTCGGCTATCAACGTTTTCATCAGACGTGTCATGCACTGACGAAACATCCGGCCCTGCCCTGCAGGCAGATAAAGGGCCAGGGGGCGCTCCGGCGTCTCAAAGTTGTACAGATAGCAGAGATCAGGCGGTGTCGGGTGCCGGGCGGCAACGGACTGCATGGCCTCTTCAAGTAATGAGGACCGGCCACTGCCGACCTCCCCGAGAACGAACAGGTTGTAATCAGCCTGAGCCATCTCCAGACCGAAAAATGCAGCGGTCTGTGCCCGCTGCTGGCCTATCCACGGGACAGGCTGCCCTGCAAGCTCAGCCGTATCAGAAAAACCAAGTGCAGCAGGATCAATGACAAGACGGAGGTCGGAGGCGGTCAGGGTATTCATCAGCACACATCTCTACATGTTGGTTGTCCCGGTTTTATTCAAAAGCCTGCAGCGATAGTCATACAGCCTGCACCCCAACCGTCCGATTATGCGTTGGCGGATCGGTCTGTCAATCAACGAAGATAAAAGAGCCATGACAGGAGCACCGTTGTAATCAGGGCCAAGAGCAGCAATGGAATCCCTACTTTGGCATAGTCAGCAAACTCATAACCGCCAGGTTCCCGGACAATCATATTGACCGGTGATCCCAGAGGAGAAACAAACGCCGCCGAACAGGCAATGGCCACTGTCATGGCACAGGCCTGAGGAGAGATGTTGAGAGCCTGACCGATATCTATCGCCATCGGGGCCATGAGTACGGCCGTGGGGGTGTTGGATAGAAAGAGGCCGATGACAGCAGAGATCAAAAAAAGTACGCTCAGTACAAGCAACGGTGAACTTGTGCCGAAGAGAGTGAGGAGATACTGGCTGATCTGGGTGATAATACCGGTTTTTTGCAGAGCAAGAGCGAGAGGCAGGATACCGGCGATGAGGATAACCGTCTGCCAGTCAATCACCTTGCAGCAGGTGTCGATATTGACGCAACGGGTCAGGATAAGGGCAGCGGTCGCACCCAGCACAGCGGTCACCGTGGGCAGCATATTAAAGACCATGAGGCCGATCATGGTGCCGAGAATACCGATGACCAGCGGAGCCCGGTTACGGTCGGCAATCACCTCCTGGTAATCCTGGGGAAGAGTCAGCAGCAGATACTGATCCCGATGCTGACGCAAACGCAGAATATCTTCCCATGCCCCACAGATAAGCAGCACATCACCGAACTTGAGGGGAAGATCACCAAAGCCTGTTGTCTGTGTCTCACCCTCACGACGGATGGCCAGAACAAGGCATTGAAACTGGTTTTGAAAGCGGATTTCACGGATGGACTTACCGATCAGATTGGAATCGGGTGTAAGCATCACCTCTCCGATACCGATCACCTGGGTAAACGCCTTGCGTGCCTCGGGATCGTTGGGCATTTCCACCACTTCCAGGGCGTAATCCTCGACAAAACCGGCAATTTTATCGTGTGAGCCAATGACCACGAGAAGGTCGTCAGCATAGAAAACACTCTCCGGACGGGCCGGTGTCACCTCTCCCCCGCGTTCCGGCGCTGCACGAAGGGCAATAAGGTTGATCTGATACCGTGCTCCGACCTGTATACGAGCGACAGACCTGTCAATGAGGTCGGACATGCGGGTGACCCTCAGTATGGAAATGGATTTTCGCACATTATAGCGTTCCACCAGGTCTTCAATGGAACGCTCCTGTTTCTGCTTAATGGCGTTCCTTCGCCTGGAAAGAAGATCCCTTCCCCAAAAAATCATAAAACCCACGGCAAGAACCAAAACCACGAGGCCGTAAGGAGTGAAGCTGAAAAACGACAAAGGGGTGAGCTCCTTCTCCCGAAGGGCATTGTTCACCACGATGTTAGGGGTGGTGGCAACCAGGGTCATCATACCGCTGATCAGTGATGCCACAGCCAGGGGTATGAGCAGGCGTTTGTGGTTGATATCAGCCTTGCGTGCAACCGCCATGGTAATGGGAATAAAAATAGCGGCCGTGGCGGTGGAGCTCATAAACGATCCCAGAGAACTTGAAGCCGCCATAATCAGCACCAGCAACTTCACTTCACTCGCTCCACCGTGTTTAAGGACCGCCTCACCCATCCGCTGGGCTATGCCGGTATGAACAATGGCTTCGGAGATGATGAACATACAGGCAATGATGATGACCACCGGACTGGAAAAACCGGAAAACGATTCATTCACATCAAGCACACCGGTCACCAGCATGGTAAAGACCACCAGCATGGCAACCAGATCACCCCTGACACGGTTACTGACCAGAAGGAGAGCAGCCCCCACAAGGGTGGCCAGAGTGATGGACATATCAATATCGGGCATAATATCAGTTCGATCGGAAGTTATTCAAAAAAGGTACTGTTCTCCGTCTCCTTTGAACAATAAAAAAAGCGTTTAACCCCTGTTCGAGTTAAACGCTGTATAAACGTGGCTGGGGGACAGGGATTCGAACCCCGATAAGCGGAGTCAGAGTCCGCCGTCTTGCCGTTAGACCATCCCCCAGCTGGCTTGAAGTGCAGTGAAAATAGATGGATTTGCACCTGTTGTCAAGTAAAAAGCTCTACCTTGAACAGGAAGCAATCCGTCAAAAAATGCTGATGCCTAGGATATGATCATCCCGGCATACCCCACAACCTGACTGACATCCCCGCTGGCTTCACCGGAATCGGTGTAATGAATCAGCTTCGCCTGTTTCGCTCCGAGCTGCAGGGCAGCCAGCAGCGCGATGGTTGTGGGGATAACGCCGCACATGGAAATTCTGTTGTTGTGTACAGTGGCATACAGCCCTTCAGGGTCGAGCGCCAGAATCCGTTCTATGGCCAGTTTATCCTTCTGCACCGCCTGCGCCCGGGATTCATAATGGCTCATATCTGTCGAGGCCACAATGAGTACCGGATCCCGGTATGCCCGAATAGCTGCGGACAGATCGTCCGCTACCTTCTGACAGAGAGAAAAAGACACGTGTGAAACCATAAGCGGCACAATCCGTAACCGGGGCTGGACCTGTTGTAAAAACGGTACCTGCACCTCAAGCGAGTGCTCATAACGGTGAGCTTCGGAATCCTCACGTATATCTTCGGACTGTTGAAGAATGGCCTGTGCCAGCTGCTGATCAACCGGCACCATGCCCATGGGCATGCGCCAGTCCTCAGTGCCTAAAGCCAGGGCGGCTCCCTGTCCCCGATGGTTTGGACCCATGATCAACACGGCCTCCGGAACCACAACACGGCTGATGGTGGCTCCGGCGGTGGCTCCGGAATAGACATACCCGGCATGGGGCATGACCACAGCCATGGCCTGCTCCTTTTCCTCGTCTGCCGTCACCGGTACAAAGATATCCATCGCAGAGCGCAGGTGTTCCATATCTCCCGGATAAAAACGATCAGCAACAGCGGGATTACGTGTCATGGCATACTCCTTTTTCTTTATGGCGCTACCGAGCAAGCGTCCCCGGTCATTTTTTCACTTCCCAGCTCGTGCCTTCCGGACTGTCTTTTAAGATGATACGGTGCGTCAGCAGGTAATCACGGATCTCATCGGAGGTTTTCCAATCCCTGGAACGTCGCGCCTCATTGCGTTTATCGATCAGCTGCTGAATCTCCTCCTCACTCAGGGTGATTGCGGCCAGCTCTCTGGCCCTGTTCTCGGCAACAACCAGAGCAGGATCACGCTGCACCAGACCGAGTACCCCGGCGAGCTCACGGAACATCACCACCACTCCCTGTAGATATTCCACATCCGCTGCTGCCGGCGTTTCAGGCAGAAGCCGCAACACCTTGTTAAGTGTCTTGACTGCGTCAAACAGGTGCCCCAGAGCCTGGGCCGTATTAAAATCATTATCCATGGCCCGGTGAAACCGGGT
>JAAYDD010000176.1 GCA_012729435.1 Desulfobulbus sp. | reverse complement strand
GAGGAGGTCAGAAACGGCACCGCCACATACTATGGCAGCGTCACACCCGATGCCGGAACGAAACCCGGACTGATCGACCTACCCGACGACGTGAGACCGGCAGGTGCCGCAAGCCCAAGGCCCACACTGGACGATGGCGGGATCATTCCCGACAGGATGAAGGACTCCGACGGTGACGGGATGCCCGACTGGTGGGAAGAAGCTAACAAACTCAACCCGCTCGACACAACAGATGGAAACAGTACATCATTATCAGGAACTGCATATACAAACCTGGAAGTGTATATGAACAGTTTGGTGGCAGAAATTCAAAACGACACACAATGAGAAACAGAATTATCCCATTAGTCATCACTCTGTGCTATATCTCATGCAATAACAACTCAGAGTATTCGGCAATCGTTGACACATCTGGCAACGGTGATTATATTTCCGTTCAGGCGGCAGTTGACGCAGCACCGGAAAACAGGACATCTCCATGGAGCATTTTTATCAAAAACGGCTCTTACAAGGAAACGGTACACATCCCTCACAACAAGCCGTTCATACACTTGATTGGTCAGGACAAAGAAAAAACCATCATCCACGAAAAATTGCATGTGGGTACCTTGCCTTCACCCGATTCGCGTTGGTTCAAGAACGATTCGGCAGCGTGGCACTTCTCTGTGCACAACCCACAATCACCGGTATATGGTATGCAGGAAAGTGTAGTCAGGGTGGATGCCACCGATTTTTATGCTGAAAACATTTCGTTTGTCAACGATTTTGGAGTGGATGCGCAAACAGGCCCCCAGGCATTGGCAATTCGACTGAACAACGACCGGGCGGCATTCTACAATTGCATGTTCCGATCATTTCAAGATACCTGGATGACATCAACCAATGATGCAGATCGCTTGTATGCTAAGAACTGCTTCATTGAAGGTGCTGTTGACTATTTTTACGGCGTCGGTGACGCTTTATTGGATGAATGCACTTTCTACAATGTGCGGAGCAATTCGGTGATTGTTGCACCCAAACAGAGCACCGCAAAATATGGCTATGTGTTCCGGAACTGCATCGTGGACGGCAACAGTGCTGCCGCTGATGGAAAGCAGAAACTGGGACGTCCCTGGCACAACGCTCCAAAAGCAATATTCATAAACACGACGATGCGCATACCCATCGACCCTGAAGGATGGGATGATATGGGTTCTGTACCAGCTCTTTTTGCCGAATATGAGAGCCGCGACATCAACGGCAACCTGCTCGACCTTGTAAATCGCAAAACCTTTTATGAGGGCCGGGATGGTGTAAGCGGAACAAGCCGCACTACAATCACCAAGGAAGAGGCCGACCAGATGGTATATGAAAATATCATTGCAGGTGCAGACGGCTGGGACCCGCTACGTTTGATAAAATAAAGCAAATTACTCAGATCATCAACTATAAAACGATTGCAAATGAAAAGAACGAACGGCATATTCAGTGCGATAACAAAGGCAGTGTTCATACTTCTGTTTCCAAGTTCCTATGTCATCACTTCCATGGCACAAGTGCCTGTTCCGGTTAAACCGCGGATACTGATCAGTACCGATATCGGCGGTACCGATCCCGATGACAACCAGTCGATGGCTCATTACCTGATGTACAGCAACCTGTTCAATACCGAAGGCCTTGTCTCGTCACCCTCCTACGGCAGCGGCAACGTATCAGAGATATTGCGCATGATCGATCTTTATGAGAAAGATCTGCCCCAGTTGCAAAAAAAGGCTGACGGCTTTCCCGCTCCCGACTATTTACGTTCCATCAGCAAACAGGGAAGAGCCGGAGCTGCTCCATACTGCGGATTTCAAACTGCCACCGAAGGGTCGGACTGGATTGTCAGGTGTGCCCGTAAGGAAAGTGACCAGCCACTGTGGGTGCTTGTGTGGGGAGGCCTGGATGATGTGGCCCAGGCACTGCACGATGCCCCTGACATTCAGGAGAAGATTAGAATTTACTGGATCGGTGGGCCGAATAAAAAGTGGAGCACCAACAGTTATGCCTACATAGTGAATCACTTCCCCAACCTCTGGTTCATTGAAAACAATGCATCTTACCGCGGTTTCATTGCCAACTACAAGCAAATGGACCAATTTAACGGTCTTTACTATGATACCTTCATCCGCGGCGGAGGAAACCTGGGCAAGGATTTTAAAAATTACCTGAATGGAAATACCAAAATGGGAGATACGCCATCCCTGCTTTATATGATGGACGGCAACCCGGACGATCCCACAAAGGAATCTTGGGGTGGCAGTTTCGTGAAGTGCACCCACAGTCCGCAGATTATATTCGACAGACCTACAACGGCACAAGACACGGTGCAGATCTATTCGATCATGGAGTTCCGCGTGAAAGGCCCCGAATTAGAGATCCCCGCCGACTCGGTCTGCATGGTCATGACCATCAACAGGCAAACCTGGGACGGATTCTATCTTGGTGATGGCGTTTATGCTGTCAGACACGCCACCTACGCGCTCGGCACAATGCCCTACACCATTGTCTCCGATATCCCCGACTTTCCGAACCAGAAAGGCGAGATCACGGTGGAAAATGTATGGCCGGGACGCCAGCGTGAGAGCGATTTCAAGCTTGGAGACAACTGGTACACCGACAGGAGTGACGAAGCGCTGTTCCACAACAATCAACACGGCTTCAAAACAGTCTCCAAATGGCGAATTGACGCGATGAGCGACTGGGCAGAACGCTGGTCGTGGCTGAAGAAAAAAAAGCCGCGTGTGATTGTCACTACCGATGGCGAAATCGACGACCAGAGTTCCATGGTCCGTTTCCTGATGTTCTCATCCGATTACGACGTGGCCGGGATCGTGCAGGTGAATGGCGTACAGAAGGACGGTCACAGCAAAGACAGATGGATTGAGGCACAGATCGAACAATATGCCCAGGTGGTGCCCAATCTCCGGCTTCACGATCCTGACTATCCGGAAGCCGAGTCCCTGATGAACGTTCTCAAAGTGGGCAATGAAGTGCGAGGCGATATGTACAAAGCACCGCCACTGCTCTCGCATAGCGAAGGCGCACAGTTGATCATCGATGTGCTCCTCGACGACGACCCCCGCCCGGTACACATCCTCGCCTGGGGTGGTGCTAACACGCAGGCCAATGCATTGTGGCAGATCAAAGCGAACCATTCACCGGAAGCCTGGCAACGGGCGGTTTCTAAAGCCCGGCTCTACTGCATCTGGTATCAGGATGGTGGAGGAAAATGGATAGAGGAGCATCTGCCCG
>JAAYDD010000175.1 GCA_012729435.1 Desulfobulbus sp. | reverse complement strand
TTGGCTGAGTTTGATGCCTTCGTCGGCATGTGGATCGCGAACCTGAAAACGGCCATGGCCCATCTGAAATAAGGCGAAATAGAAAGTGACATGTTGATGCAATCCAAGAGCTTTGCATCATTCTGGGCACTTCTATAGTTCCCTCAACCGGAGGAATTGCACGATGAACGGAAAACTAACCCGGAACCTGACGCTCGCTGCTGGCATGATGTGTCTCGTCGCACAGCCTGCCCAAGCGGCAACAGATTCCCGGGAAGAAATTGAACTACTCAAGCAGCAGGTACAGCAGTTGATGCAGCAAAACCAACAACTGCACCAGCGGCTTTCAGAAATGGAAAAAAATACGGCCGTACAAACCATAGCTGGCAAAGAATCAGTGACTGAGGATGTCGCTCTTCATGAGGATGAGAAAAGTAGCGGTCTTGCTATCAATGAGTTTGTCAGTTTGAGTGGATCGATCGAAGGTGATTTCAAAACAGGGGAGGATTTCACGGGAAACCACTCCAGCGAATTCGTCCTGGATACGGTTGAACTGATCATGGAGGCCCGGATGACCGATTGGGCCACGGGAAAGATCGTCATCGACTACGACGGCACCAGCGACAGCGAAGACCTTTTTCTCGACGAGGCCCATATAACATTGGGCAAAACAGAAACCTTCCCGTTTTTCCTGACCGGTGGCAAGATCTATGCGCCTTTCGGTGATTTTTCGACCAACATGATTCAGGATCCATTGACACAGGCACTCGGTGAGATCAACCCCAAGGGGATTATTGCCGGCTATGAAAAAAACGGAGTCATAGCCAATGTATTAACCTATAACGGTATGCGCGAAGGTGGCGATCCGGCTGAGGAAGAGAACGACAGTATCAACGGGTTCGGAGCTTCCTTGGCATACAGCTACGAACAGGACGAATGCGGTTTTAATGCTGGCATTGGCTGGGTCAGCAACCTTGCCGATGCCGGCACCATTACCGACTACCTTGAGGAAAAGGGCATTTTTGCCGTTGCCGACCAAGCACCGGGGCTCAGCCTGAATCTTGGTGCCCGTTATAATGCATTTGCCCTATTGACTGAATACGTGACTGCACTCGACCATTTTACTTTGGACGAACTGCCTTACGGTGTCTCGGAGGCCGAACCCTCTGCCTGGAACAGCGAATTGGCTTACACCGCCACAATCATGGACAAGGAAACCGTCTTTGCCGTTGGTTACCAGAAGTCCTGGGAGGCCTCCGCCCTCGAACTGCCGGAGCACCGCTATCTGGTGGCAGCTTCGATTGGCCTGTTCGAGGGTACAACCCTGGCCTTCGAGTACTATTACGACAAGGATTATTCAATCAGCGATGGTGGAACCGACAACAACGGCAACGGTTTCACCACTAGGTTGGGGTACGAGTTTTAGATCGACGGAAAGGCATAGGGAGCGCAGGAGAGGGGGGCTACTACTAGGTAGCAAATTCTTCTGCGTATCCCTTGCTCGCTGTGCAACTTGAAATAAAAGGGTAGCGACAGCGAAACGATGCTACATTCCGCGTCGCTTTCATATACGACGATCCGGAAAGGTCGACCTAATGCGGATAACAAACATGGAGATTCCCTGCCTGCCTGTCGGTACATTACAGCTATATCGTCCCCTGGCAATTCGAGGATCAGTTGAGGTATGTTGTTGCCTCTCACATTAAATGGTTTTGCTTTATCTGATTATCTTGACAGTGTTTTCTGATTATTTTGCCACGCTTCCCCGTATGCTTACCAGGCTCACCTACGGGGAAGCGTTTTCCTGTTGCGTATTCGTTCAGAACGGTTCTTCGTCGAATGCGGTCTTTTCCAGGCATGAACCGTCTTGGTCGGTGGTCAAGTAGCGGCAATAGTCTTTGACCAAGGTGTCCAGTTCCCTGATCAGGTTGAGCACATCAGCGAGGAAAGAGATTTGCTGTTCAGCTTTCATAAATATCTCATTGCGTTAGAGTAATTCCGAGTCGGCGGTGACATGCTGGGATTTTTCCGCCGCCGCGGCGATGAGCGCCCCTCTAGCGAGGTGATTGGCCTTGCGAAACAGTCCGCCTGAGCCCTGATGGACAGCGGTGAGGGCCTGCTCGTCGAACGGGGAGTTTTTCAGGCCGGCGAGGGCGAGGTGCAAATTCCAGACGATCCCGGCCACGGATTCCACGTGATCCCGGCCGGTGATTCCATTCGATTCCGGCCACGGATTCCACGTGATCCCGGCCGGTGATTCCATTCGATTCCGGCCACGGATTCCACGCGATCCCGGCCAGTGATTCCAGGGGAATCCGGCCAGGCATCGAGGATGGTGGCGACGCATTGAACCACCTGGTAGAGGAACCCTTTTGCTTTGCCATTCAACAAAAGGGGGAGTCATGCCAGGGCAGAGGTTATCTATGCGTAAGATACGAGAAATATTACGATTGAAATACGAATGTGGCCGCAGCAATCGGGACATCGGCCAGAGTTGCGGCATTGGCAGCAGTACGGTCAGCGAGTATCTGCAACGTGTCGGGATGGCCGGGCTCGCCTGGCCTCTCCCGGAGGGGCTCTCCGACTAGGCCCTGGAACAGCTGCTCTTCCCGCCGCCCATCCCGCGCGACACCGCCCGTTTGCTCCCTGATTTCCACGAGATCCACAAAGAGCTGCAATCACGGCGGGGCGTGACCCTCAACCTGCTGTGGCAGGAATACAAGGAACAGCACCCCGACGGCTACCAGTACAGCTGGTTCTGTCAGCACTACCGGGCCTGGTCGGCGCGACTCGACGTGGTGATGCGGCACGAGCATCGCGCCGGTGAAAAGCTCTTTGTGGACTACGCCGGCCAGACCAGGGAGGTGGTCACCCTGTCCCCCATGACCCGCAAGCCCTGCTGGTCAACGTAATCTGAATTCTCAGATCCACTCGTTAACAGATTTCGAGAAAAACCTCCTTTGTTGACTCATCGTTTTTTATAGTCAAAACAACTGGTTACGGCCTGACGGCTCGCTGTCCTACGCTTAACCGCACCAGTTACCCAGTACGGTCCAAGGACTCGCTACCCAGTGGTTGGCTAGACCTTCCGGGACGGGCTCCGCACCCGCTAGAATATGCGACCTTGCCCGGCCGCACTACGAGAACGACAAACCTGACGGCATCTTAAAAGTCGACATCCGCACGATCAGGTCTTGTAAAAACAGCCTGTTATGAAGCGCGAGAGGTCGTTTTCGCGGTTTTTTCCGAGGACGACAAACTTGGGTTAAAAAATAAAGGGAAAGGATGGTTCAGCTTCGCTCTGTAGGCTTTCGGCCTGGATGAGAGCAAAGGTGAGGCCGTTGACGGTGTGAGGGGATAGTCTGCCCTTTACCCGCATCCAGGCATCCTTGGCCGGGGGCGGAGAGCCTTGCCGGTTGACAAAGATGAAAACCGGTTGGGCATCGGCGGCGCAGCAGTTAATGCGGAAGCGGTAGCAGATGAACTGATCATCGGGCAGACGCGTGTCAGGGAGGGCCTGACAAAGGAGTTCCACCCGGCGGCCGACATGGCGCTGCGGGTCTTGGACGATCTGGATGAAGGATTCCTCGACAGGGGTTGCGATGTCTGGAGTCTCCGGAGTCGCCTGTTGTATCTCCTGCTCTTGCACGGTGGCCATGGTCTCAATGGCAGAGGGGGAACGATCACGAAAGGTCTGGCTATCAAAACGGGCTGATTGCATCTGTCCAACAAAGCATAGGGGAACGAGCAGAATCAGATAGGCGGGCCAACTCCAACGCAGGGGTTGTGCCGTGGGCATTTTGATACGGCGCAGGGCCACGCCGAGGAAAATTAGCAGCACCACGGCTCCGGCCAACACCAACCACCACAGGCGCGGGTGCAGGAGCCGCGCCAGAGTAGGTTGCTCAACGGCGAACAGCCACGTAAAAAAGGTGGCCCAGGCGCCCATGATGCCGGCCTGTAGGAGACGAGTAATCATCGAAAGTTAGAAGGAGTTTGGGAGCAGGTAATGCAGTGCCAGCATGGTAAGCAGCACCAAGCTGAGCACGGCGCTGACTAGGCAAACAATCGCCCGTTTGCTGAAGAGCCCAAAATACAGCAGCAGCAGTTTGAGATCAAACATCGGCCCTAGCACCATGAAGGCCAGTTGCGCGCTGGGCGGCAGCAACCCCCGAAAACTGGCAGCGATAAAGGCGTCTGCCTCGCTGCACAGGTTGAGAAGCACCGCCATGGCCATCATCAGCACGATTGCTTGCCAGGGGGCACCGAGCAACTGATTGAAGACCTCCAGCGACACTGCGCTGCGCACAAAAGCGGCGATGAAGGTGCCTATCACCAGGTAGGAGCCGACGCTGAAAAAACCATCGGCAGCGTGACCTAGGGCATGGAATAATTGCGACTTGAGGCCCGGTTTGTCGTTGCCGTGATCGCAATGAATATGCCCACAGCCAAGTGACGCGGTCTGCTGGATGGCCGCAGTCAGTCCGTTGTCGCGATTGAACCAGCGGCCCAGCAGCAATCCCACCACCACCGCAATCAGATAGCCGCAACCCAAGCGCAGGGCCACCGGGTGCCAGGTAAAACTGTAGGCCACGGCCGTGGAGGCTGCCACCAACGGGTTGACAATCGGCCCGCCCAGGAGAAAGGCCAGCGCAGCGCCGAAGGGTACCCCTTTGCTGAGCAGGCGCCGAATTACCGGAACCACCGCGCATTCGCAGACCGGAAACACCAGTCCCATAGCTCCGGCGACCAGCACTCCCCGCAGATGACGGCGTTGAAAAACCCGTTCCACCCAGGCCACCGGCACAAAGACTTCAATTACTCCCCCTACTAGCGAACCGATCAGCATGAAGGGTAGTGCCTCCACCATCATGGCGAGAAAGTTGATGGACATGGCGCCGACCAAGGGGCGGTAGACCGGCGTTTGGCCAAGTAGCAATACCAGCAAAGCAACAGCGAGAAACAAGAGCCCCATCACCCAGGAGAGTTCCAAGGTGAGCGATGAGTTCTCCGGCAATGGAGCCGGCTGGTACGAGGAAAGCGAAGGCCGGTACTGGATTTTCATCGGCAATCCGGACAGAGCCCGTAAAATTCCAGATAATGACCTTCTACGGCGAAGCCGGTCTTGCTGGCAATGAGCTGCTCAAGCACCGAGAGATCGCAGTCGCTGCATTCAACCGCCCTGGCGCATTGCCGGCAGACCAGCATGTGGGTATGACCGGGGCGGGTGGCCAGATAGCGGTGTTCGCCCTCGGGGTTGTGGACCCAGCGCAGATAGCCCATGCTCTGCAGGGTGTTCACCGTGCGGTAGACCGTGGTCTGGCTGATTTTTCGCTGGGTGAGTACCGTGGTGGCCTGGGCAATGGTCAACCCCTTGGGGTGTTCGACAAAGAGCTGCCACACCGCCTCACGCTGGGCGGTGAATCGCTGTCCGCTCTGATTGAACAGGGTCTTAAGCTCTTCCGTGGACAGGCTAGATGTTTCACTCTTTATTGACATATTTTTCCACTAACTGTAAGGTGTCGATTGCTGTAAGCACCGTTACGTTTACCATGGTTGTTGATATATATCAAGTATTTTTAATCATTTAAAGATGAGCCATTGAATGGTTTAGTGGCGTGATTGTCGAAATTTCGAAAAAAAATAATGGAAAAAAATACACTTAATCGAACATCGTTGGACCATCGCTCCGCGCCAACCATGCCCCCTAGCAGCGGTCCCCGGTTTTCACCCCTGGCCTGCAGCGCGGGTTTACGACTTTTGGTTGCTGTCGGCATCTCCCTGCTGCTGTGGCTGGCCGTGTTCTGGGCCATACGCCCTTAAGCGGATCGTCTTCATGGCAGCCATCACCCTGCACAATGTCACCTTGGGCTACCAGCGCCACCCGGCGGTCCATCACCTCTCCGGCAGTTTTGCTTCCGGCTCGATGACCGCCATCGTCGGTCCCAACGGTTCGGGCAAGAGTACGCTGCTTAAGGGAATCACCGGTTTTCTGCGGCCCATGGAAGGATCGATCGATCGTGGCGGCCTGCAGGCCCACCAGATCGCCTACCTGCCGCAGCGGTTGGAGGTGGATCGCAGCTTTCCCATCACCGTGCTCGATACCGTGCTTCTGGGATTGTGGCAGGAGATCGGCATGTTTGGCGGCGTGAACCGTACCCTGTGGCAGAGGGCGGCAAAAGCGCTTTCCACCGTTGGCCTGGGTGGATTGGAGAGTCGGGGCATCAACGAACTCTCCGGCGGCCAGTTTCAGCGGGTGATGTTTGCGCGCATGTCGCTGCAGAACGCGCCGGTGCTCATCTTTGACGAACCTTTCAACGCCATCGACCAGCAGACCGTGCTTGATCTGATGGCAGTGATCCGGCGCTGGCACGAGGAGGGCCGCACGCTGCTGATCGTGGTTCATGATCTGGTTCTGGTGCGGGAGTTTTTTCCGCAAGCCCTGCTGCTCGCCCGCGAGCCGGTCACCTGGGGCAAAACCAGCGAGGTACTCACCGAAGAACATCTCCTGCAATCGCGCACCATGGCCCAAGCCTGGGATCGCGCAGCGGCCATCTGCCGCCAAGAGCCGCTATGAACCAAGTCGTCGACTTTTTCGTCTCTCCTTTTCAGGACTTTCTCTTCATGCGCCATGCCCTGGCCGCCTGCCTGGCCCTGGCCCTGGGCTGCGGTCCTGTGGGGATGCTCTTGGTGCTGCGGCGCATGAGTCTGATGGGCGATGCGCTTTCTCATGCAGTGTTGCCAGGCGCGGCCATTGGCTTTCTCGTCTCCGGGCTGTCGCTCTATTCGATGACCATCGGCGGCGTTATTGTCGGCCTGATGGTGGCCCTCATTGCCGGGGCAGTGTCACGTTATACCAGCCTGCGCGAGGATGCCAGTTTTGCTGCCCTTTATCTGGTCTCCATCGCCGTTGGCGTGCTGATCATCTCGGTACGCGGCACCAATATTGATCTCATCCATGTACTCTTTGGCACCATTCTGGCGGTGGATGATCCGGCCCTCATCTTGGTAGCCTCGATCACCACACTGACCCTTTTCACACTGGCGCTGATTTACAGGCCGCTGATGGTGGAGTGCTTTGATCCCGACTTCCTCCGCTCCGTGGGTGGCCACGGCGCTGCCATGCATTTTATGTTTCTGGTGCTGGTGGTGCTCAACTTGGTGGCCGGCTTCACCGCCCTAGGCACCCTCATGGCCGTGGGCATGCTGATGCTGCCGGCGGCCTCAGCCCATTTCTGGGGATACCATTTCTGGTCAGCCTCGCTGATCGCCGTGCTGATTGCCCTGTTCTCTGGCTATTGCGGCCTGCTGCTCTCCTTCTACGGCGACCTGCCCTCCGGCCCTTCGATCATTCTCGTGGCCGGGGGCTGTTATCTGTTTTCAATGCTGTTTGGCAGAAAAGGGGGCCTGCTGAGTCGCGTTCAGCGGGGCCCGCACTTAACCGGTTAACTTTACATGAGGAAATTATGATGCAGGGTAGATTGATGGCAGCAATGCTGCTGGCTGTGGTGCTGTGGGGCGGTTCGGCCCTGGCGGCAACGCCGTTGAAGGTAGTGACCAGTTTCAGCATTCTCGGTGATATGGTCGCCAATGTTGGCGGTGATAAGATCGAGGTGATCACGCTGGTAGGACCTGATGGGGATGCCCATGTCTATGAGCCCTCGCCCGCGGATGCTAAGAAGGTAAGCAGTGCCAATCTGGTGGTGGTCAACGGTCTGGGATTCGAGGGTTGGCTGGAACGCCTCGTCAAAGCCTCCGGCTACAAGGGGAAAATTGTTGTGGTCAGTGAGGGCGTCAAACCGCGTGCCATGGGGAAAGCTGATCACGCCGAGGAAGAGGCTAAGGGGCATGCCAAGGAACACCATGATGCCAAAGGGCACGACCATGAACACGGCTATAACGATGCGCATCATAATAGCCACGACCACGGTGATGTTGATCCCCACGCCTGGCAGAGCCTGACCAACGCAAAAATTTATGTCAAAAACATCGCCAAGGCCCTGGCTGAGGTCGATCCGGCCAATGCGAGTGCCTATCAGCAGGCCGAAGACGCCTATCTTGGCGAGTTGGAAGCCCTGGACACCTGGGCAAAAGCGCAGTTTGCCCAGATTCCCGAACAGAAACGACGCATGATCACCTCCCATGATGCCTTTGGCTATCTTGGTGAGACCTATGGGCTGCAGATTCTTGCCCCCATGGGTGTGAGCACCGCCAGCGAGCCATCGGCCGGTGGGTTGAAAAAACTCATCGAGCAGATTAATCGAGAAAACGTCACCGCGGTCTTTGTGGAAAACATCAGCGACCCACGCCTGATCGAGCAGATCGCCAAGGAAAGCAAGGTGCGCGTGGAGGGCGAGCTATACTCCGATGCCTTATCTTCCAAGGATGGTTCGGCCCCGACCTACATTAGCATGTTTCGGAGTAATGTCGGCAAAATCATTGCGGCTATGAAACAGTGACTCTGACCGCTCAATTGAGCGGTTAAGGCCCCTGCCTGCCGCTCATTATCAACACGGCCATGTGTAGCTACCTGAGCTGCTTCTTCGTGGGCAACATCACCCGCAAAGGGGTCAACAGCCTCCTTACCGGCCGGGCCTTATCGCTCCTGCTCAAGGCCTTTCTCGTCAACGTGCTCTACACTACATGCTGGCAGACCGGCTGGCCACGCCGGAGAACGTCTGGCGCATGGCCAGCCGGTGGATGTCCCGTGCCCGGGAAATATATGAGGGGATGATGACGATCAGGCCGCACCTGCTGCCGCTGGCCACCAGGAGCACCCTGCTCATGGTGCTGGCCGCGGTCTTTCCCTACGGCTCCGTGTACCTGCTCGATTGCTGGCAGCGGTACAGGGTCCGGCGCAACGCCCGGCGGATCACCGCCTAACCAACCAGGGAGTCCATCATGGCGGAAGAAAAGCAGCGGCTCTCGCCGCAGGAAATCCAGGAGCGCAAGATCAGCCTGGTCAAGGAGCGGGGCTCGCGGGTGCTGCTCATCAACTCGCCCCTGGGCGCGACCCTGTGCACCATCCTGCGCCAGTTCGACCTGGCCTATGCCAACTTCAAGGGACGGCTCGGCGAGATGGGCGGCATCTCCTACGAGGAGGGCGAGGCCCTGATGGCCGAGGGCCGGACTATCGTCATGGCCTTCTCCGACTTCACCGACAAGCTCTGCCACCGCATCCACTTCCGCTACTACACCCCCCGCGAGATCGAGGAGTATTTGCGGGTGGTGGATGGGCAGGAGAAGGAATCGGAATGAAGACGTGCCGTCCGGCTGGCTGGCCGGCGATTCCAGCCGGTTGAATCGCCTTGCCTGGACAGGAATGGAGTGTTATGGCGTCTCCATGAGAGAGTTCTGGCAGAATATTTTATTCAACACGAGGAGGTAGAATGAACAAAGGCGAGTTGATCGAACAGGTGGCCAAGGAATGCGGTCTGGGGAAAGCGGACGCCGAGCGGGTGGTCGCCAGCGTCTTCGGCACAATCGCGATTGCCATTAAAGCCGGCGACAAGGTTGCGCTGCCGGGCTTCGGTACCTTCTCGGTCGCCGAACGATCCGCCCGCGAAGGACGGAATCCCAAATCGGGTGAGCCGATCAAAATCGCGGCCAAGAAGGTTGTGAAATTCAAGGCCGGCAGCAAACTGACGAATCTTATGATGGGTTCATCTACCTAACTGTTCAATTCGATCGATTGCTGCCAACTTGTGATCATCCAACAAATGAGTATAGCGCATTGTCATACTAATGGTTTTGTGTCCTAAAATATCTGCTACAGTTCTCAGATCAATTCCATTCATGATCATGTAACTTGCTGCGGTATGACGCAAGTCATGCATGTGAAAGTCCTCAATTTTAGCCCGCTTCACGGCTGCTTCAAAACTTTCACGAAAATACTGATTCGGCCTAAGGCGATGAGTCATCTTTGGATCTTTTGGCAAAAAAACAAAATCATCGCATCGACATCCATCTTCTGGAACAAGCTTTGACAGGGCTTCAATAGCAAACACCGTCAACGGCACCCTTCGCGGGTCTGTTTTTGTTTTTTGCAAATCGATAATTCTACCGTCAAAACAAATTTGTCCCCATTTAAGAGCAGCCCCTTCACTAGGTCGCATGCCTGTGTGAAGTTGAAGCAAGATAAAATTGTACAAATTCGGTCGATGGCCTTTCTTACTTTCTTCAAGAAGTCTGGCAATTTCTGAAAAAGTAAGAAATCGTAATCTTCCAGGTGGAGTTTTCGGCTTCCTGATAATCGATACTGGATTGGAAGTATCAATAGACCATTCCCGAATGGCTATTGTAAAAACATGAGAGAGTAAATTAAGATCTTTTATGACCGTCGCAGGCTGGACTTCTGAAGAACGTTTTTCTCTAAACTGTGCAGCTAGAGCAGGAGTGATTTCTTTTAATCTTGACCCATTGAAAAATTTTAAGGACCTTGCTTGATATAACTCTCGACGATGGGTTGATGGAGCCTTTCGGGAAGAAATTTCAGTTAAATATTTTTGAAGTGCCTCTTCAAAGAGCATGTCCCGAGGTGGAATGTCCCCAATATAGCCAACTGTCCGCAAGGCATATTCTGTATCCTCGGCCCACCGGAGCGCATCTGATTTACGATCAAAAGTCCTCGAAATGTTTGGATGCCCTTTTATTCGTACCTCAGCGCAATAGACCAGCCCTTTCCGGCTCCTCTTGAGGGTCTTAATGGTAGCCATCCCACACCCCTGAAAAAATAGCGCGTCTTAAACCGATCACGGACTTTTTCTGTTCGCACTTTTGTTCGCAATTTGCTGCGAATTGATGCGATGGACTGCTAATTAGTGGGCACTATAATTCAACTTACCCTCAAAAACAAGAAGGGGCTAAGCTGCCTATTTCTAAGCAACTTAGCCCCATTTGCAACTGGTGCCGAAGGCGAGACTCGAACTCGCACGACCGTGGGCCACTACCCCCTCAAGATAGTGTGTCTACCAGTTCCACCACTTCGGCAAAAGTTCTGTGTATTACTGTTGTGTCGGTTGTTTCTCTTCTTTTTTCGATGCTTCTGTCGGTTCGGCCGTTACCGGTGCCTGTGCAGCCGCCGGTGTCTCGTGTGCCGGTGCCTGTACTTCCTGAGCCGGAACACTTGTCATGACCGATCCGGTTGTCTTGTGCGCTGAAAAATAGGCCAGGGCAACCGAAGTCCCCATGAACACGATGGCAGCCAGAGTGGTAATCTTGTTGAGCAGCGGAACCGGCCCTTCAGTGCCGAACAGCGACTGACTGGATCCGCCGAAAGTTGCTCCGACATCCGCACCTTTGCCATGCTGCAACAGGACTATCCCGATCAGGAAGAAACAGACAACGACATGGGCAACGATAATTAAGGTTGTCATTGGAAACAGATAATTCGGCTAAAGGATTCGGCTTGTAGCGCTGCACCGCCGACCAGGACACCGTCAATATCCGTTTGTGCCATCAGGTCGTCTATGTTGTCAGGCTTAACCGACCCACCATACAGTATTCTGATGGAATCGGCAAGAGATTTTTCATACATGGTTGTGAGTAACCCGCGGATAAAGGCATGGACTTCCTGAGCCTGTTCTTTGGTGGCGGTTTTTCCGGTGCCGATGGCCCAGACCGGTTCATAGGCCAGCACGATGTTATGCAGCTGCTCAGCGGTTACCTGATCAAGACCCTCCTCTATCTGCTGCTGTAAAACAGCGAAGGTCTGCTCACTTTCCCGCTCTGTCAGGGTTTCACCGATACAGAGAATGGGATGAACAGCGTTGGCCAGCGCACCGTGAAGACGGCGGTTGATCATGGCACTGCTTTCACCGAAGATCTGACGGCGTTCAGAATGACCGACAATTGCCCAGGCAACGCCGAGGTCGGTTAACATGGTCGGTGAGATCTCGCCGGTGAAAGCGCCCTGCTGTTCCCAGGCCACATTCTGGGCGGCAACCAGCAGAGGGCTCTTTGCGACAGCGTTGCTCACCGCCGCCAGCGCCGTGAAGGGGGGAGCAATCAGCACATCACGGTCCGGGCAGTTGCTGCCGGTTGCTGCAATCGCTTCGGCAAGCTGAACAGACTCTGTTACGGTTAAATGCATCTTCCAGTTACCGGCGATGAGTGGACGTCTACTCATGAATGCCTCCCTAGGTAAGAGATGAACAAGAGACAGGCACGGGATGTTGTTCCCCGGTGCTTGCTGTCAATCCAAGGCCTTTATGCCGGGCAGCGTTTTTCCTTCCATCAGTTCAAGAAAGGCTCCACCGCCGGTGGACATGTAGGAGATGTTGGCTGCTTCGCCGGACAGTGTGATAGCCGCATTGGAATCACCCCCGCCGGTCACGCTCAGGGCATGCGATGCCGCCACCGTGTGGGCAAGCGCCATTGTGCCGCGGGCAAAGGCATTCATCTCAAAGGCTCCCATGGGGCCGTTCCAGACGATGGTTTTCGCTTCAGCCAGTGCCTCGTTGAAGTAGATGACTGAAGCCGGGCCGATGTCAAGTGCCATCCAGCCCTCCGGGATATCCTGGATGGTGACCTGTTTGCACACCGCATCCGGTGCAAAACCATCGGCGGCAATGACATCAACCGGCAGATAGATCTTAATGCCCTTTTCTCTGGCTGTACGCAGCAGGCCGTCTGCCGTGGCCAGCAGGTCGTCTTCAACTTTGGAGGCGCCCATGTTGTACCCCTGGCTTTTCAGAAAGGTGTTTGCCATGGCTCCGCCAATGATCATCTTGTCGACCTTGTTGAGCATGTTCTGCAGCGCTTCGAGTTTGCCGGACACCTTGGCCCCACCGACAATGGCGACAAGCGGGCGCTGCGGGTCATCAATGGAGCGATGAAAGTACTCGATCTCTTTTTGCAGGAGAAATCCCGCGGCCTTTTCCTTAATATGATGGGTGACTCCTTCAACCGAGGCATGGGCACGGTGTGAGACAGCAAAGGCATCGTTGATGTACACATCGGCAAGAGAGGCGAGCTGTCGGGAGAATTCCGGATCATTCTTTTCCTCCTCGGCATGGAAACGGAGGTTTTCCAGAAGAAGGAAATCGCCATCGGCCATTGCTGCAACCGCTGTCTGCACATCCGGACCTATGCAGTCAGAGGCCAGAGGTACCGGTTTGCCGAGGAGCTGCGAAAGGTGATGTGCGACCGGGGCAAGCGAGTATTTCTCCACACGCTGTCCCTTTGGTCTGCCCATGTGCGTACAGATGATCACCCGTGCCTTTTCAGCTGCGAGGTAGTTCAGGGTGGGCAGTACCGAACGGATCCGCAGGTCATCGGTAATGTGTCCCTCTTCGTTCATGGGGACATTGAAGTCAACCCGGACGAGGACTTTTTTCCCTGAAAATTCGAGATCATGCAGTGTTTTCATTGTGTATCTCCTGATCGGTTGTCAAGGGATTTCTTAAGGAGCAGGGCGTCTTCCTCCGGTTGTCGGTAGTACTGTCGGCGTGTACCTGTCTGACGGAACCCCGTCTTCCTGTACAGACCCTGAGCAGCCCGGTTGGATGATCGTACCTCAAGAAAACAGTCGGTACAGCCGGAGGATAGAAGAAGCTCAAGCCCGTGCCGGAGCAGCATGGTCCCTATCTGCTGACGCTGCCGTTCCGGATGGACCGCCAAGTGGAGCAGTTCGCTTTCCGGGGGGCAGGCGCGGTAAAAGGCGTAACCGCAGAGCTGCCCGTCCTCGACTGCCGTCAGCGCCAGGCTGTTCGGTGCGTTGAGTTCCTCCATAAGTTGAGCAGGCGTCCAGGGTGAGGACATCGCCTGCTCCTCGATTTGGGTGACCGCAGTTAAATCAGCCCGGGTCATGGCACGGATGATCACACCATCCGCTCGGCAACTTTAATGGTCAGCTCACCCAGCATATTGGTGTAACTGCCCAGTTCGTTATCGTACCAGCCGTATATGGCCGCCTGGGTAAACGGCACGTCGAGCACAGGTGAAGCCTCCGCCTCGCACCGGAAGTTTTTCAGATTCTGAAGGTTGACCTTGATGGTGGCGGTGCGGGTATGGATCTCGGTTGATTCGATGACCACAGCCGCCCTTGGCATACCGATGATATCAGAGGAAACGTTCTGCTCCTTGGAGAAGACGAGGTAGGGGCTCGTCCGGGAGTACTCTTCATAAATTGAGTTGAGCAGATCGCGTTTAATGGGGTTGTCCAGCTCATCCTGCAGGTTGATGACAAGAACGA
>JAAYDD010000174.1 GCA_012729435.1 Desulfobulbus sp. | reverse complement strand
CGTCTTTCTGTGACTGCTCCATCAACTCATCCGCCATG
Organism: Desulfobulbus sp.; assembly: GCA_012729435.1. Taxonomy (GTDB): domain Bacteria; phylum Desulfobacterota; class Desulfobulbia; order Desulfobulbales; family Desulfobulbaceae; genus Desulfobulbus. The sequence goes on along the minus strand of JAAYDD010000174.1, from coordinate 8,183 downwards.
GCCGGATTAGACAGTTTCAACATCCGGTAGCGGTTCTCGTTCAGCGCGTAATCGGCAAAACTGATGGTCGGTTCCTTGGAATCGATGATCAGCGGATTCTTACCTTCGGCCTCAAGTGCCGGATTGTACCGGAACAGTGACCAGTGACCGCACTCAACGGCCTTCTTCTGCTGCTCAAGTCCCATGGCCATGTTGATACCGTGGTTGATGCAGTGTGAGTAGGCAATGATGAGAGACGGACCGTCGTAGGCCTCTGCCTCCTGGATAGCCTTGATCGCCTGCTGCGGATTCGCGCCAATGGAGATCCGAGCCACGTACACCGTACCAAAGGTGGAGAAGATCAGTCCCATGTTCTTCTTGGGCATGTTCTTGCCACCAGCGGCAAATTGGGCGACAGCGGCACGCGGTGTGGATTTTGACATCTGACCGCCGGTGTTCGAGTAGACCTCGGTGTCCAGAACCAGAATATTGACGTTCTTGCCCGTTGCCAGAACATGATCAACACCGCCGTAGCCGATGTCATATGCCCAGCCGTCACCACCGATGATCCAGACGGATTTTTTCACCAGGTAGTCGGCTACATGATAGAGGCGTTTGGCAATTATGTCTTTCTTGCCCTCAATGACGCTCTTCAGTTCAGCTACACGGGCCCGCTGTGCCTCGATTTCAGCCTGTGTCTTCTGTGGGGAACTGATCAGGTCATCGGCGAGCTTCTTGTCGACCATGCCCTGTTTAACAGCCTCTTCCAGCAGTTCAGTCGCCTGGCTCGCAAGCTTGTCGACAGCCTGACGCATTCCCAGACCGTGTTCAGCGTTGTCCTCAAACAAGGAGTTTGACCAGGCAGGGCCGCGTCCGTCCGCACGTGTACAGTACGGTGTGGTCGGAAGGTTGCCGGAGTAAATGGAGGAGCAGCCGGTGGCGTTGGAGGCAAGCATACGATCGCCGATTAACTGGGTAACCAGTTTGATATAGGGGGTCTCGCCGCAGCCTGCACAGGCACCGGAGAACTCGAACAGAGGTCGTTTGAACTGGCTTCCCTTGATGGTACCGATGTTGATGAGACTCTCATCGACTTCCGGCAGAGCGAGGAATGTCTTCCAGTTCTTCTGGGACTCCTTCTTAACCTCCTCAGAGTTCATGATCATGTGGAGTGCACGGATCTCGGTTTTCTTGCCTTCTGCATCCTTCTTGCGTCCCGGACAGACGGTGACACAGAGGGTACAGCCGCAGCAGTCTTCCGTGGACACCTGGATGGTGAACTTCATGTCTTTGAACTCTTTACCGATCGCATCTACAGTTTTGAAGGATGCGTCAGCGCCGGCAGCCTCCAGGGCTTCCGGAGTTGCAACTTTCATGCGGATACAGCCATGCGGGCAGACCAGGGAGCAGCGACCGCACTGGATGCAGGCCTCAGGATCCCAGCAGGACACCTGTACAGCAATATTCCGTTTCTCCCATTGTGTGGTGGCAGTGGGCCAGCGGCCGTCGTTCGGGAACTGGGAAACAGGTATCTCTTCACCGTATCCGGCCATCATCTTTGCAGTAACGTTCTTTACAAAATCCGGTGCTTCGTCCGGAACCGTCGGGGGCATTTCATGGCCGGTGATTTTGTCCGGCACCTTGACCTCAACGATATTTTCGATCGCACCGTCAACTGCGCTGTAGTTCATGTTGACGACCTTGTCGCCCTTAATGCCGTACGTCTTCTTGATGGCATTCTTGATGGACGTGATCGCCTCATCCTTGCTGATGATATCGGAGATGACGAAGAAGGCGGTCTGCATGATCATGTTGATGCGGGCGCCGAGACCAAGTGCCATGGCCAGTTTTACCGCATCGATGATATAGAACTTGATTTTCTTCTCAATCAGCTGTTTCTGGACCAGGGCGGGCAGGTGATCCCAGATCTCGTCCTTGCTGAAGGTTGTGGTGAGCAGGAAGGTGCCGCCCGGCTCGAGGTTGGCCAGCATGTCGTAGGTGTTGAGAAAAGCCGGGTTGTGACAGGCAACGAAGTTGGCCTTGTTGATCAGGTAAGGGGCCACGATCTGATTTTTACCGAAACGCAGGTGCGAAACAGTCATGGATCCTGACTTTTTGGAGTCATAGACAAAGTATCCCTGCGCAGAGTTGTCCGTCTCTTCACCGATGATCTTGATGGTGTTTTTATTGGCGCCGACCGTACCGTCAGAACCTAAACCGTAAAACAGGGCGCGGAAAACGTCTTTGCCTTCGATGTTGTAGGATTTGTCGTATTTAAGGCTGGTGAAGGTGATGTCGTCGTTCGGGCCGACACAGAATTTTTTCTTCGGAGCCAGGGAGGCCATGTTATCAAACACAGCTTTAACCATGGCCGGGGTGAACTCGGCGGATCCCAGACCATAACGGCCGTTCAGGATCAGAGGTACGAACATGGTCGGGTTGGCCTCTGCTGCCTCGCTGACTGCGGCACGAACGTCAAGGTAAAGCGGGTCACCGTTGGCACCGGGTTCTTTGGTGCGGTCGAGGACGGTAATACGCTCAACGGTCGACGGCAGGGCGTTGACCATCGCCTTCGGATCAAATGGGCGGTACAGACGGACGATGACGAGACCGACCCGGTTTCCTTCGGCAACGAGATGCTCAACTGTGGAGGCCACTGTCAGGGCGCCGGAGCCCATAACAACGATGACGTCTGTGGCATCCGGAGCACCGATGTAGTCGAACAGATGATACTGCCGACCGGTCAGGGCGGCGAATTTGTCCATGTTTGCCTGAACAATGCCCGGTACCGCATCGTAGAATTTATTGACAGTTTCGCGGCCGATGAAATAAACATCCGGGTTTTGCGCGGTCCCGCCGATGGTCGGGCGATCCGGAGTAAGAGCACGCTCCCGGTGTTTGATGATCAGATCTTCATCGATCATGGCGCGCATATCGTCGTAGGTCAGCTGCTCAATCTTCATGACCTCATGAGAGGTACGGAAGCCGTCGAAAAAGTGCAGAAACGGAATACTGGACTGCAGGGTTGAGGCTGTTGCAATAAGTGCCATATCCTGAGCTTCCTGAACATCCTGAGAAGCGAGCAGTGCCCAGCCGGTCTGACGGACAGCCATGACGTCGCCGTGATCACCGAAGATGGACAGACCCTGGCAGGCGATGGACCGTGCTGTGACATGGAAAACGGTGGGCAGCAGTTCGCCCGCGATCTTATACATGTTGGGGATCAGGAGAAGGAGACCCTGGGAAGCGGTGAAGGTCGTGCACAGTGCACCGGCACCGAGGGAACCGTGGATGGATCCGGCTACACCGGCTTCAGACTGCATCTGAGAGATGACCGGAACAGAACCCCAGATGTTTTCTTGTTTGGCATTCGCCTTGGCATCGGCTTCGGCCGCCATCGGAGAAGATGGCGTAATGGGATAGATTGTTATGACTTCACTAGTGGCATATGCAACATGCGTACACGCCTGGTTTCCGTCAATGGTGACCATTTTTCGCGACATAAGATCATTCTCCTTACACGGTGGTTGATATTTGCCGACAGGCAGCTGGCTGTCAGCAAACGGTTAACAATGAACGCGATGAATAAAAAGGTTCCGGAGAACCTTTGCAAGCCCAGAGCATCCTGATCAGACTTGCGGCGCTTGAGATCTTTCTCGAAAAGAAAAGATCGGCATATGTGTATGAGGTGCAGACGGTCGGGCTCAGAGGGATAATCGGCTTCTGTATACCTGCCGCTCCTCCTGGTGGATCGGTTTTTCCGCCCAAATTTATGTTGTTATTTCGTCTGACTGGTACGATTATGCCTTCACACGCCTTGCAAAGCGACAGGCGCAATCAAACATCAATGATGTTACTGAATCGAGATTCAGCGTCACGATAAACCAAAAAACAGCATTATGCAATGTTAAAGCGAGACTGAAAATCGATACAGCTGCAGCGAGTTGTTATGATTTGTCAATGATGGCAACCAGGGGCGTATTGCACTGGGAGGACAAGAACAAATCGGAAGACAGGATGAGGATTCAGGGGAACCTTGTCTGCCGGCTTGCCAAAAGGTGGTCATCGGTGTTGGTTATTCATCGGCTTCGATGAGGAAGTCTTTTATTTTCTCATAAAGTGATTCGGGAATTTCCGTACTGAACATGAATTGTTCAGCCTCTTCACCGGTGATGCTTGCCTTGATGTCTGCGGGCAATGAGCGCAGGAAGGCGACTTTGACAGGATCAGGTTTTCCTTTGGGTTCTGGCATATGCTTTCCTTTGTTACTGCGGTGATTTGATTTTAAGAGAAACAGAAACGTTGATGCTGAGGTACTTATAAATAACCGGAGGCCATGAGACAAGCGCCATCGTTCTTTTTTTCTCTTTTGTGCTGCAGGCGGCACAGGTAAGCTGGTTTGAAAAAGGTACGGTTTTTTTATTCCGGGATGCTCTTTTTTTACGGTCAGTACCTGAATCGAGTATGGATATGGACATGATTGAACGATATTCCAAAAGTAACCGAAAAATTTTGCAGACTGTCCGGGTGCAGCTTGATAAAGACGAGGAGTGTAATTTCAGCGGTCTCGCCTGTCTGAGCGGCCAGGCTGTCCGGCGCGTTGAAGAAGAGCGGTCCGATTATCGACAGCCCTTTGCACAGGATGCCGACCGGATCCTTCACTCCAAAGCGTATGCCCGGTATATCGACAAAACCCAGGTTTTTTCTCTGGTTGACAATGATCATATCACGCACCGGGCACTGCATGTGCAGATGGTTTCCCGTATCTCCCGGACAGTCGGACGGTTTTTGGGGCTCAATGAAGACCTGATCGAGGCCATTGCCCTTGGCCACGATATCGGACACCCGCCGTTCGGCCACGAGGGCGAGCGGATTCTCTCAAAACTCTGTCAACAGCATGGCTTGAGCTCGTTTCAGCACAATATCCAATCCGTTCAGTTCCTTGATCGATTCGAGCGCGACGGTGCCGGCTGGAATCTGACCCTTCAGGTGTTGGATGGTATTCTCTGTCATGATGGAGAGGTCCACGGTCAGCGGCTTGCACCGCAACGGAGAAAGGATTTTAAACTTCATGAAACGGAACTGGCCGCCAAGCTGCAGGATCCCGGTCTGGATCTTATGCCAATGACTTTAGAAGGATGTGTCGTTCGTCTGGCTGATACAATCGCCTATATCGGCCGGGATATAGAAGACGCCATTGAACTCGGCCTGGTGCGTCGTCTTGACTTGCCGAAGACCTGTACAGCTGTTCTTGGTTCAAGTAACGGTACCATCGTCTATACGCTGGTCACCGATCTGCTGCTCAACAGCATGCGGGTGAGAGATGCCGGACGGGACAGCACGGCCGATGATTACATCGGTTTCAGTGAGGAGGTGGGGGCAGCCCTGAAGGAGTTGAAGATCTTCAATTATCAGCACATTTATACCAACCCGGCTTTTAAGCCTGATTTTGTTAAGATCCGACGCTGTTATGAACAGCTGTTTGACTACTATCTTGATCAGTTGCACAGGGTTGAGCAGGAGGGCGGGGATCGTCATTTCTTACGTTCAATGTCGTCGAACTATGTGACATCACATACTCCTGCCGCCATGGTCCGTGATTATCTGGCCGGCATGACCGATGCCTTTTTTCTGCGTCGTGCCGCTGCCATCGGCTGTGAGGTGCCGGAACGGATATGCTGAAAAGAGCACAACGTTTTTTACCGGGAGAACGGGCCCGGATGATCCTGATTGCCGCCTTTATCGGCATTATGTCAGGAGTGGCCATTATCGTCTTCCGGGAGGCTGTGGATCTGGTGCACAGAGTGATCTTTGTCTGGGGAGGCGAAGTTCTGCGTATCGGTGAAGGGGGGTGGCGGAGAATGCTTCTCCCGATTCTGCCCATGACCGGTGCCGTGCTGCTGATTCCTCTTTCTCTGGCGTTTCCCGGTAAAGTCAACGGATATGGCTTCACCAATTTTCTCCGTCGCGTCAATCTGGAAAATGGTGTTATTCGTGCGCGTAACATCTTTATCAAGATTGTTGCCACTGCCCTGACCATCGGATCAGGGAACTCGGCCGGTGTTGAAGGCCCCATAGCTCAGATCGGAGGCGCATTGGGCTCTCAGGTGGGACAGCGGTTCCGGGTTTCAGGAAAGCGGATGAAAGTGTACATTGCAGCCGGTTGCGCCGGCGGAATAGCCGGCATCTTCAATGACCCTCTGGCGGGAGTTTTTTTTGCGGCTGAGATTGTTCTTCTCGGAACGTATGAAATATCCTCCTTCTCAGCCCTGGTTATTGCTTCGGCCCTGTCCACCGTGGTTTCCCGTGCCTATTATGGAGCGGTCCCGGCCTTTCCCATTCCGGATTATTCCATTGTCAACGCATTTGTTGAGATCCCGCTTTACACTCTGATGGCCCTGATCGTCGGCATAACCGCGGTTCTGCACATTCGTTTTTTCTATCTGATTCGAGACCGCTTTGGACGGATGAACCTTCATCCCCAGTTAAAACCGGTTTTCGGAGCCCTGCTGATCGGTTGTATCGGTATTTTCTTCCCTCAGGTTATGGGTAATGGTTATGAGTACATAGCCAGAGCTCTTGCCGGAGACACTCTGGTCTGGCGGATGATGCTTCTTGTTTTTCTGAAGTCTTTGGCCACGGCCATCACCCTCGGATCCGGAGGGGCGGGCGGTCTGTTTGCTCCCGCTCTGTTCATCGGTGCAGTGCTTGGCGGCTCCTTTGGCGGGATTGTGCATTCTCTTCTCCCGACTCAGACCGCAACCGCCGGGGCCTATGCAACGGTCGGCATCGGAGCGTTTCTTGCCGCCACCACCCATGCACCGTTGACAGCCATCTTTTTCCTTTTCGAGATGACCGGAAACTATATGATCATTGTTCCGGTGATGCTGACCGCTGTGCTCGGAACCATGACCTCCTCCTGGCTCTATGCGGACTCCATAGATACCGTTGATTTCACACGGGAGGGGATCAACATTCATGAGGGCCGGGAGGTGGCGATCATGAAGTCGATCCGGGTCGGCAAGGTAATAACCGAGGATGTCGATTTTATCAGTGAAAATGCTAATATCAACCATCTGCTGGAACTGTTCCGGATTGCCCGTAACAACTTCTACTTCCCGGTGGTCAATCAGAAGGGGCTTATGGTCGGGGTGGTGTCGATGCAGGATGTGAAGACCGTTCTGCATAACGAAGAAGAACGGGTGTGTCACCTGGTCGGCGCCATCTGCACGAGGGAGGTGATCATGCTGACACCCGATGACAACTGTTTCGACGCCATGCAACTCTTTGACATCAAGGGCATCGAGGAGATACCTGTGGTTGAATCCCATGACGAACCCTGGGTTCTGGGAATGCTCAGACGTCAGGACGTTATCGCCGCCTACAACCATGAGATGTTAAAACGTGGTATCAACGAGAGGGCGGAAAACATCAAAATGCTCTGTTCAATGGATTAGAATGAAGATTACGTTATCCTCCTTCGGATTTAAGCATCAGTACCTGGCAGCTGATCTGGTCTGGGATGTCCGCTTTCTTCCCAACCCTTTCTGGGTACCGGAACTCAGTCCCCTCACCGGTCTGGAACCGGATGTCGCACGTTATGTGCTTGACAGTGATTCCGGCAAACGGTTTCTTGCTCTGGTTGAACCTCTTCTGCTTTTTCTGGTAAGTGAGTACATTGAGCGGGAGCGACCGGTTCTGACGGTGGCCGTGGGGTGTACCGGCGGTAAACATCGCTCCGTGGCGGTGGTGGAGCGCCTCTCTGCCGTTCTTCAGACAAATCATCGATTTCCTGAGGTGTTTCATCGGGATATTGATAAGGAATAGGATGCGTGAAGAGCGCACGCATCCTATAGTATGATCAAGTATCAAAATCTGCAAATCCATCGGTGGAGGCGTCCATGAAAGAGATTTTGAAGAGTTTTATGTATGCAGGTATCGGCGCCGCGTTTATGACAAAGGAGAAAGTCGAGGAGCTGAAGAGCGAGTTGATTGCCAAGGGAAGGATGTCCCAGGAGGAAGGTAAGCAGTTTGTCGACGATCTCCTGCGGAAATCGGAAAAGGCCAAGGATCAGTTGGATCTGTGGATCACAAAACGGGTGGAGGACCGAGTCAGGCAGTTGAATCTGGCCACCAAGGATGAGATTGCCGAGTTACAGCGTAAGATCGAAGAGCTCCAGGTGGCTATCAACAAAGACAGGGCT
>JAAYDD010000173.1 GCA_012729435.1 Desulfobulbus sp. | reverse complement strand
TATCCAGGAAGTCTTCCCAAGCCTCGGACTCAAGGTGTTTCCAGAACTTCTTGATCTCCTTCTCATCCTTACCAGCAGCACGCTGTGCATCAAGGAATGCGTTGAGGGCAACGTCGGTGGCCATGTAGATCGGACCGCGGCCGGCCTTCAGCTCATTGAGCATCAGGTGGTTACGCAGACAGGTCGGGGTAACCGCAGACTGGCCGTAAGGCATGTACTTAGACAGCTCGTCCTTCACCTCAGGGCTGTTTGCATAAAATTCGCCCAGACCGTTCTGTACTTTAGCCTTGAACAGGAGGAACCATGCACCAACCGGGCCGTAACCGTCTTTGAAACGGGACGGGGTGAACCGGTTCTCCATCATGGTCAGAGTTGCACCAACCTGTGCACACATGGTGTAGGTGGAACCAGCATTCCATACCGGATACCAGGCACGACCCTTTCCTTCACCGGTCGAACGCGGACGGAAGATGTTTACCGCACCACCGCAGGCAACCAGAGCAGCTTTACACTTGAAGATGTGGACCTTGTTCTCACGGGTGGAGAAACCTACGGCACCGGCAATGGTGTTCTCTTTGTTCTTATCGAGCAGCATCTTCACGATGAAGACACGCTCCATGATATTCTCTTCGCCCAGCGCCTTCTTGGCAGGCTCAGCGACGATGCACTTGTAGGACTCGCCGTTGATCATGATCTGCCATTTGCCGGTGCGGACCGGAGTGCCGCCCTCGCGCAGAGACTTGGCAGGCTTGTCACCGAGCAGGTTGCTTCCGTCTTCGGCACGCTTCCAGATCGGCAGACCCCACTCCTCAAACAGACATACAGACTCGTCCACGTGACGACCGAGGTCATAGATCAGGTCTTCACGAACAACGCCCATCAGGTCGTTACGGACCATCTTGACGTAGTCTTCAATAGCGTTTTCACCGATGTAGGTGTTAATAGCTGAAAGCCCCTGAGCAACAGCACCGGAACGCTCCAGCGCAGCCTTGTCACACAGGATAATTTTCATTCCTTCCGGCGCCCACTTCTTGATCTCAAATGCAGCGCCGCATGCAGCCATACCACCGCCAACAATCAACACGTCACAAGTGTGCTCCGCAACTTCAGGATTGTCTACAACGGGAAGCTCACCTTTCGGCTTATTTGGTAATGCCATACTATTATCTCCTCAGTAGTATTTTCAGAATAGCACTTTTTATCTCTGTTTGACGCAGGTTACTTTGCCAGCTTGGTAGGGGTCGGCAAGTTGCTCTCCAGCAGCAGGCACTCGTCATCCAGATTGGCACCCCTTTCGCCGGGATACTCGTTGGCCGCACCCTCAGCAGTGGTACGAATCGGGAACTTGAAGCGCTTGATATTGCCATTACGGAACTTCACAGTCCACATGATGGAATCAGAGGAGCGCATCGGATGAACCTGTCCGCCCATCGGAACAAAGTCATCGTAACCACGAACAAAAATTGCACCCTGCGGGCAAATCTTCACGCAAGAGTAGCACTCCCAACATGCATCAGGCTCTTGATTGTATGCCTTCATAGTTTCGACATTAAGAACCATCAGGTCATTAGGACAGATGTACATACAGGCGGTTTTATCCCCACCTTTGCAACCGTCACACTTCGCAGGATCTACGTAACTTGGCATTAAACTACCTCCTCACTAGGATTTTCCGTTATGACACCCAATTTGAGCTGCCAAAAGCCTTTTGCATCGACAAGAGCACAAGCACCGTTGCGCAGCTATCCGTTTTCCACCTCGACCAAACAAATGACCCTCACATTTTCACGCATTTTCAGTCAAATTGACATACGGACTAAAATGAACGGTCACTCATTTTACGCATGCCCATTTTTAATTTGTTACCTTCCCGATGTCAAGAAAAATCGTCAAAACAAGGCTGAACAGCAAAATTTATAAAAAGTATCAGAATTATGGATGGATACTTTAACCCTTTCCTCCGGTGAAATTTATTACCGTCCAAAAATCGTCTTCTGCCCACTTTTTTCAGAAATTTTCCCCTCATCATGACTACGGTGTGCCACCGTAAGAGGAACGAACAAGCACTTCACGCGGCCGTGAACCATCCGCCGGACCGACTATTCCCTCTTTTTCCATAACCTCGATGATCCTGGCCGCGCGGTTATATCCGACACGCAACCTCCGTTGTACCATGGAGATTGAAGCCTGTCCGGTCTCGGTGACAATGGCAACCGCTTCATCGTACTTCTCATCGTACAGTTCTTCAGTCTCCTCCGCCAAAGAGGCATCTTCTTCAATATCCTGGAGGACGGCCTCGTCGTAATCCGCCACTCCCTGTTCTTTCAGGAAGCCGACCAACCTGTCCGTCTCCTGTTCGGATATGTATGCGCCATGAATGCGCTGCAGCTTTGCGGCTCCGGGAGGCAGAAACAGCATGTCGCCCATACCGAGAAGATGTTCTGCGCCCGAACTGTCAAGAATTGTCCGCGAATCCACCTTGGAAGAGACCTTGAATGAGATGCGGGTGGGGAAATTAGCCTTGATCAGCCCGGTCAGTACATCGACCGACGGCCGCTGCGTTGCCAGTACAATGTGCATTCCCGCAGCTCTGGCCATCTGCGCAAGACGGGCAATGGAGGTCTCAACATCTTTCGAGGCCACCATCATGAGGTCTGCCAGCTCATCAACAATAATGACAATATAGGGTAACTTCTCTTCTGATACCTGATTATACCGGACAAACGATTTCACCCGGCGCTCCTCAAGCAGGCGGTAGCGCCGTTCCATCTCACGCACGGCCCACAGCAGTGCCCGCGAGGCCAGCTTCGCTTCAACGACCACCGGATGAAGCAGGTGAGGGATATCGTCATATACCGACAGTTCTATACGTTTAGGGTCAATCATCAGCAGTCTGACCTCTGCCGGTGTCGCCTTGTAAAGTATGGAGGCTATAAAGGCGTTGATGGCCACGGACTTGCCCGCACCGGTTGCACCGGCAATAAGCAGATGCGGCATACGGGCCAGATCAGCAACAACCGGTTGCCCCACAACATCAAACCCGAGCGCTAAACTGAGAACGGAACGCGCCTCCTGATACTCTTTAGACTCTAAAATATCGTGTATATAAACAGTGCTCCGGACAGGGTTGGGGATTTCAATGCCAATGGCCGCCTTACCCGGAATGGATCCGACAATCCGTACCCGGTCAACCTTCAGCACCATGGCAAGGTCATCTGCCAGGGTAACGATACGGTTGATCTTGACACCGGGTGCAGGAGAGAACTCGTAGGTGGTGACAACCGGACCCGGGGAAATTCCTGCAATGGTTCCCTGCACCCCAAAATCCTGAAGCTTCGCAAGCAGAGTTTCACTCACCTCATAGTAGTGTTCCCGGCTCAGCTCGATCTTACCGGCGGTTGTCTGATCAAGCAAAGAGAGTGGTGGCAGCTGAAAAACCGTCTGCGGAGATGCAACTGCTGCAGTTTGTCTGACCGGGTTGTTTCTTCCTGAATCAGTTTTTACACTGTGCACCGGAGGTAAGGAGACTGTAGTATCTTCCTGTGCTGCAGATTTTACGGGCTGTCGGGCCTTAAACAACGACCGGCTGTCTCGTGATCTGACAGGCGGAGACTGGACGTTACCGACCTCCTCGGCAAGGTCCTCCTCTTCTGACATTTCCCTTGAAGCCCGGCTTATAAAACCGAACGGCGAAAAATGCAGAACAACCATGAGGGAAAACAAGAAGAAGAGCGCCAGCGACAGCACTGTTCCGGCTGCACCGATCACGCTGTTCAGAAAGTGCCAGATCAAAGATCCGACATATCCTCCGGGGGCAACGAGAGAAGCAGGCACAAGCAGGTGGTCAACCCCGCCGAACAGGCCGGAGGTGCTCAGCAGAAGTCCGGACACACCGGCAACAATTGATGGCAGGCGGCGGGAGGCCGTTCGTTTAAACAGGACGCGAACAAGAGCATATCCCAGCAGCACGAGGGGGAAAAACGCAATAAGCCCGAAGAATGAAAACAGATAGTGGGCTGTATAAAAACCGAATACCCCGCATAGGTTCGCCGAGGGCTGTTGCCGGACCGGCTCGGCGCTCAAGAGCGGCGTCAGATAACTTCCCAAAGCAATCAATAAAAAAAGTGCGAGGAACAGTAGGAGAAGAGCCTTTACATCCTGGCTTCTTCTGCTTCCCGCACCTGTCAGAATCCCGTCCATCTCCTCTTCCCGAATGATTTTTTCTCCGTCTTGCACAGGCACACACCTCTCCCCATCCTCAGCAGCCGACACCTAAAAACCCACTGATGTGCACCGGTGTCGCGTGTCTTTACTCCATTTGCCGCAAAAGCGCAAAATGCACCGTTCGTATGCAACACAATGATCCGCCGGAGAGAGAAGAAATTGTATACGACGTCCAGAGACATGCCTGCTGCCCGTCCAGGCGAAAAAGAGATCAGACCGGAAGGAAGAGGAAATCAGGACAGGAGACGGGAAAAGGAGAGGCGTTTCAACCCGGGTGCACAACCTTAACCGCTGTGCCTGCTAAAAAGCCGGAATCGGAAAGCACAGGGCCGATGCGCGCACAGCAGCAAACACATCTGATAAGGTCAGGCATGTCTTCCGCCGACCCTGCCCCCATTATTGTACCCGTCAATCTCTCATGGTCTGAGGAGAAACACGCTCAGAAAAATACGGTATGAGCGTATCATGCTCACACTGACGGGTGAAGCGGCCGCCGGTCAGTTAAGAGCCGGCAATCCGGATGGCATCAAGAATACCGTTGATAAAAGCGACGGATTCGTGGATGGAGTATCGTTTGGCGATCTCCAGGGCCTCGTTTATAACGATCTGCACCGGGATTTCCGGGCCGTAGCGCATCTCAAAAATCGCAATCCTGAGGATATTCCGGTCAACTGAAGACATGCGCTCGATTCTCCAGTTATGAGAATGCTCAGTCAGCAGCTGATCGATATCATCGAGGTGCTCGCAGATCCCTTCAATCAGCTGACGACCGTAGGGAACTGCTTTCTGTGCAACATCAAAACTCTGACAGAACAGATCGAGATCAGGGGCCAGCGATTCGGGAGAAAGCGCACGCTTTTGAAAATCATGACTGAACAGAAACTGCAGAGCTAACTCCCTGGACTTACGACGCAGGCCCATTTTACGTACCCGAGCTCCCTGTACAGGACTGACGTTAGAAGAAATAACCTCGAAAGATCAACCGATTGCATCAAGCAGGCTGATCATCTCCAGCGCCGCAACCGCCACATCCGATCCCTTGTTTCCGGCCTTGGTTCCTGCCCGTTCGATGGCCTGCTCAATGGTCTCTGTGGTCAGCACGCCGAACAGCACCGGGATCCCGGTATCAAGCATGACCTGCGCCGTACCCTTCGCCACCTCGCCGGCAACATAATCAAAGTGCGGCGTTGCCCCCCGTATCACCGCCCCCAGACAGATAACAGCGTCGTGTTTACCCGAACGGGCCATCTTCTGGGCCGCAAGAGGAATCTCAAAAGCACCGGGAACGCGGGCGACAACGATATCGTCACCGCTCACACCGGAGCGTACCAGGCTGTCAATCGCGCCTTCCAACAGTTTCTCGGAGATAAACGAGTTAAAACGGGCTACTACAATGCCGATCCTTCGTCCTGCACCCTGCAGATGCCCTTCAAGATAGTGTGCCATACTCTTCTTCCTGTTGCTGAATTACGGATCTCTGGTGATCGATCCCATCGGCATATCGCCGTAGAGTTCCAGAATATGCCCCATTTTATCACGCTTTGTACGCAGATAATCCCTGTTCTCCTCTTCTCCGGGGATCTCGATCGGAAGCCGGTCCACCACCTCCAGCCCGTACCCTTCCAGTCCGATGATCTTCTTGGGATTGTTCGTCAGCAACCGCATCTTGCGCACGCCAAGATCACGCAGAATCTGAGCACCGATTCCATAATCCCGCAGGTCAGGTTTAAATCCGAGCCGCAAGTTGGCCTCAACAGTGTCCAGGCCGTCGCTGTCCTGTAACTTGTACGCCTTAAGCTTGTTGACCAGGCCTATGCCCCGTCCTTCCTGCCGCATATACAGGACCACGCCTGTCCCCTCCTGCTCAACCATGCGCATTGCGGCATGCAACTGAAGTCCGCAGTCACACCGGGCTGAACCGAAGATGTCCCCGGTCAGGCATTCGGAATGAACGCGAACCATGATCGGTTTGTCCGGAGAGATCTCTCCTTTGATGAGGGCAACATGCTCCTGGTTGTCAACATCGTTCTGATAGGCGATGACCCGAAATTCACCGGCATGAAAGGTCGGCAGTCTCGCCTCCGCCGCCCGGCGCACCAGCATATCCTTACGCAGCCGGTAGGCGACGAGATCAGCAATGGTGGCAATCTTCAGACCGTGTTCTTCTGCAAAGATCTCCAGATCAGGCATCCTGGCCATGGTTCCGTCTTCTTTCATGATCTCACAGATCACGCCCGCCGTGCGTAAACCGGCTATCCGGGCCAGATCAACCGAGCCCTCGGTCTGGCCGGTACGCACCAGAACCCCGCCGCCCCGTGCCCGCAGAGGAAAGATATGGCCGGGGCTGATAATATCACGAGGGGTGGCCTGAGGATGAACCGCCGCCTCAATGGTCCGGGCCCGATCCGCTGCAGAAATACCAGTGCTGACACCGGTACGCGCCTCAATGCTGATGGTGAATCCGGTTCCAAAAGGTGACTGATTGTTGGGAACCATCATTGGCAGATCAAGCTGATCAACGATATCCGGGCTCAATGTCAGACAGATCAGCCCTCTGCCGTGCATTGCCATGAAGTTAATGGCCTCCGGAGTCACCATTTCCGCGGCCATGCACAGATCGCCCTCGTTTTCCCGGTCTTCGTCGTCCACCAGGATGATCATCTTTCCGGCTTTGATATCCTCTACAACCTCTTCAATCGAACTGACTGCCATAATACCCTCTTTTACGGGAGACCTCTGCCCTGGTCATCCCCTCATGAATCTCTCCATACACGGTTCACTGCAGCATACTTTCAAAGTGCTATATAAAACCATGTTCCGTCAGGAAAGCAGAATCTATTCTGCCGAAGCCGCTGTCAATGGATTTTCCTGTTAATAACTTCTCCACATATTTGCCGATCATATCAACTTCAATATTGACCCAATCCCCCTCTCTCAGCTCACCAAGAGTCGTCACGGCAAGAGTGTGCGGAATGATGGACACGGAAAACCGGTCCCGTCCGCATTCATTCACAGTTAAACTCACTCCGTTGATGGCTATCGAACCCTTCTCGACAATGTACCTCGTCAGACCGGGGTCCACACTAAAGGTGAACAGGGTAAAGTCACCGACACCTCTGCGCTCTTTAACCTGCGCCTGGGTATCGACATGACCGCTTACCAGGTGCCCGCCCAGACGGTCACAGAGCCGGAGCGCCCGCTCCAGGTTCACCCTGCTCCCGGCCTGCAGCCGGCCAAGCCCCGTCCGTCGCAGACTTTCCGGCGAAACATCGACATAAAATCGGTTCCCCTTGATATTACGGGCAGTCAAACATACGCCGTTAACGGCGATCGACTCTCCCTCTTCAGGATCGATCAGGTCGAAGCCGGTCTCCAGACCAAAAACCATTCCTCCGCCTGACGGCCGTTTCTCATACAGCGTTCCTAATCCCTGAATGATTCCGGTGAACATTTATCGTCCCTGTTCAAGAGCGCTTGCCCGTTCAGCAAATTCTCTGGCCAGACGCTCATGCTTGAACCGGCTGTGAATGCTGGAGACAGACCGGTAGGCGTCGGCCGCCTTGAGCATCTCACCCTGCTCCACAAATGTTTCTGCAATAAGAACAAGCGTTGCCACCGCCCCTTCCGGGTTCTGGGTAAGACGGTAATGTTCAAGCATATCGTAGAGCAGCTCCAGGGCCTTTTCCCTGTCACCGAGTTTCCGGTAGGCTGCCGCCATCTTCCTGTTCACGGCGAGAAGGGAAAAGCTGTCATCCTGTTCTTCGCAGATGGAGGCCGCCCGCTGGTAGTTGGCAATCGCCATGGCATACTCGCCGCGGGCCAGGCAGGTGTCACCGAGCCGATCGGACGCGTTGGCCACCCCGACCCTGTCTCCCTGCTCTTCAAATCCCATCAGGGCATTATGAAACGCCAGCGCCGCCTGCGTATAGTTCCCGTCGGTGAACAACTTACGGCCTTCACGGTAATCTTTTCGCGCCGGATTGTCGTCATCCTGATCCGTTTTGCCGTCCTCTCCCATCGGGCCGATGGTGTTTAAAGGTTGAATGAACTCACTGGTCATTGGCATTTTCCTTATGGATGATTTCGGAGGCCTCTGCGGACAGATCGGCCACCGTTGTGTTCAGAGGCTCCCCCTTTTCGTAAATGGTGATGGGCGTTGTGTCATGCTGCAATCCCATAATCTGAAAACCGGCCTCTTTGGCCCGTATCCGTCCGAGCATTCGCAGTGTCAATCCGCGCAAAACCGGGTTGGGGTGATTGAGCACCGGAAAGAGGGAATAAAAAGGAATTGTCCGGATAAGCTCAGGCTTTGCATCTGCTATCTCTCCCAGACCCCAGAGGACCGCCTCCCGGCGGGCCGGATCGCCCATGTAGCTGTAAAGATGTCTGGTAAAGGCACCGTAGATATCCGGCCGCGCCGCAATGACGGCGCCAATTGTCTCGAGCATTCCCCAGGAGGTGGCCGCTGAATCCGCACAGGCGGCAAACAGACGATGGAGCAGATCGGCAATGGCTCCGGGTTCATGGTCAGCCACCCGGCCGCTGACCCGGCCGATCACCCAGGCGGTCCGGTAACGGACATCCGGGTCCGGTTCATACAGGAGCCGCTGCAGATAACGCAGCACTCTGCGGTCATCAAAGTAGAGGTCCACCAGGGCATCAATATCAGCCTGTTGCGCCAGCTCCCTGACAAGCTTCTTGTCAGCCTTCAGCTTCTTCTGTTTCTTTTCACCGGACTGACCGGTCTTTGATCCGGTCTCCTTGCCCGGCGGCCGGACAGTCTCCCGGCGGCTGTCCGCGGGTGGTGCAGCTGTCTTCTGTTCGTATCGCTTGACGAGTTCCGCAGGCTCCTGATTCAGACGGACAAAGTAGAGCACGCCACGTACTGCACGACCGTCGATATTACGGGTCGGCACCACCTGGTGCGTAACTTCATCGTAATCTTCAATACGCCCGGTCAGATAATCCTCTTCAGGATCAAGCTCCCAGGCCAATTCCCACTGATCGTTGCAGGCACTGACAAGACACTCGACCATGGCCGCCCCGATGTTGTGTCCTGTCGCTTCAGCCACATATACTGCTCCGCACTCACAGGTCCCTGTGGGAAACTCCAGCATCTTACGCTGCGTGCCATAGGTGGGACGACCAACGTCCATACCGCAAAAGGGGCACCAGGGAACACTGATTACTTCCGGTCTACTCCGCATCTCTTATCCCAACTTTGCTTGCAAGGCTTCACGAAAACGGGGATCCACACTATACCCCAGTTCATCCGCCTTCTCCATATTACGCTGTGCCTCCTGATAATCTCCCTTGAAGTAAAGGGCCACAGCCAGATTGTTCCGCGCCATGGGCGAATCAGGCTCAAGCGTAACCGCCTGACGCGCTGCGTCCACGGCCTTGGCATCCTCTTCGTTCATGGTATAGGCCGAGGTCAGGTTGATCCACGCTGTGATAAGCTTGGGATCAATCTGTACCGCACGGGAATAACACTCTATCGCCTGCTCAACTTCACCACGGTGCTGACGGATAAGCCCGATATTGACGTGTGCCTCTGCCATGGTCGGACTGATTGCCAGGGCCTGCTCATTTAACTTCAGAGCACGGTCGGTATCTCCCTGATCAAAGTAGATGGCTCCGAGGTTGATCATGCTCTCCATGGACTGATTATCCAGTTCAATCGATTTCTCAAGCTCTCTGATGGCGTCGTCTATTCTGCCGGCCTGCCGGTACACCAGAGCAAGCTTATGTCTGGCCATAACGTTGTTCGGTTTTTCAGCGACAATCTTTTCAAGTTCGGCGATCACCTCCGCCAGATCAGCAACTTTCCGCTCCTGTTTCTGTACTTCTGTCATAATGGCAACCTGTATTCTAAGGCTCAATGTGCTCGTTCTATCCAATAAACGTCCGGACTACGAAGTTGTGAAAAATTGTTTTAAGTATAGGCACGATCGGGAGAGACGCAAGCCCCGGTTATCTTAAGCCGATACCCGGGGCATCCGTTGCAGACGAACCGTCGTGGTAGGCGATCAACCGTCGCTGCTGCTCTTTGAGCAGAACTTTCCGCGCCACCTCGATATCACGGCGGATCTGGCGAATCAGAGCATCCGGCCCGTCGAACCTGACTTCATTGCGGAGATGGCGCAGCAGGTTGATCTTGAGCGGTCGTCCGTAAATATCTCTATTGAAATCAAAGATATGTGTCTCCGCGACAAGACTTGTATCGCCGAAAGTCGGATTGTAACCGATGTTGGAAACCCCGCCGTACTGGCGGCCGTCATAGATCACCTGCGTTACATAGACACCGCGCTTCGGGCAGAGATCTTCTTCTGAAAGATAGAGGTTGGCCGTGGGAAACCCGAGCTGAGCACCGCCCCGCTGCCGGCCGAGCTGGACAATGCCCCGGATCTGATAGTACCGGCCGAGAAGACGGCGGACATCACCCATCTTTCCGGCGGCCACCAGCTCTCTGATCTTGCTGCTTGAAACGAGCATGCCCTGTTCATAGTGGGCAGGCATCACCATCACTGCAAACCCCTTCTCTTTTCCCTGTTCCTGCAGAAAATGAGTATCTCCCAACCGCTGCTTGCCCATGGCGTAATCATAACCGACCACCAGATCACACATGCCCAGACGGCCAAGCAGGATCTCATCAACAAACTCAACTGCCGTGGTGTTTGCCACCTCAGCGGTAAAGGGGATGATAACAAGGACATCAATGCCGGCACGCCTGATCAGTTCAATCTTCTGCGCAGTGGTGGAAATAAGACGGATTCCGTGCGGGCTGAGAACCTTCAGCGGATGCGGATCAAAAGTCACCGCAACGCTGGTCCCGTTATTCTGATGAGCCCGCGCCACCACCTGATCAAACAGCTTCTGATGGCCCAGATGAACGCCGTCAAAGTTGCCGATGGTAACATGAGCGCGCCGGAAAGGCGTACGTATCTCGTTGAGATCAGTGAAGATTTCCATGAAGATGTGGCGGCACCCTGCGGACCCTTTATACGGCTGTGTGTCAGATAATTAAAAAAGAGTTCACCATAAACAGTAAAGAGATGATATGTACTCCAAATCCGGAAAACACGCAAACAGTTCATACCACCACAGCAACCGGAACAACTTCAGCACAACGGGCAGAGGTTCCGGCCGTTTAGCGCACCTGCCTGTCATCAACTTCTGACCATGTAAACGGGCACAAACGAACGGCACGTTCATTATCCGCAATAATCATCGCAAGAATTGCTTGACAAACGGATCAGAGACGAGCATATTCTCAGCCGCAATGCCGAAGTGGCGGAATTGGTAGACGCGCTAGGTTCAGGGTCTAGTTGGGGTTCCCCAGTGGAAGTTCGAGTCTTCTCTTCGGCACCATTAAAAATCAAGGCTTTATCCTGTGAAAACAGGATAAAGCCTTTTTTTATCCCATAACTGCATACCTTCCTGCGGTATAACCATCCCGGTCATTGTTTCTTCGGCTCATTCATTCTGATCCTATCAACGAAATGACATGGGATCAGCAGAACTCCGGCAGGCACCGCCATCTGCAGTGCACCCTTCTTCCCGATTTCAGACAATGATTCCGGCAACAATAAAAACTCCTGAATACGGGCCAGGAACCGAACCGGATTGCCGGTCACCAATAGATCAAAACTCTTTTTCGACCCGGGACAAAAAACAGATCGTCGCCTCGCCTGCATCGGCAGGCTGGAACAGGATAAAATCATCGCCACTGCCGAGAGCTTTCATTGAACTTGTCGTCGCTGCTGTGTACTATCCGCATAAAAAAGAGGAGGTCGATTGCCATGCATCTTAAATGGATAGCCGCCTTACCCGTTTTTCTTGTGCTGCTGTACGGCTGCGCAGCGGCACCGATCACCACTGTTGCCGATCCGGCGTTGAAAGAGAGCCCCTTTGACGAGCTGGTTGCCGAGGCACAACAGCACATCGGCAAGACCGTTATCCTGGGTGGCTATGTACTCACAGTTGAAAACAGGGCGGATCAAACCCGCCTTGTTGCCCTGCAGACACCGCTTTCAGGGCAGGAGCCCGGAACAAAGGACCTGTCCCAGGGGCGTCTGATCCTTTTATACAGAGGGTTTCTTGACCCGGAGGTCTACAGCAAAGATCGCAAGATCACCGTGGCCGGCACCATCACAGGCAGCTCGGCCACAGAAAGTGCAGCCGAAGAAGAGTATCCGTTCCTGCGCCTGCAGGTCGAGCAGATATACCTCTGGCCCAAGCCGGTACCCCAGCCCTACCGGCCTTACGACTACTGGCACCACCCCTACTACTACGACCCCTGGTGGAGACCCTACCCCTGGCACTGGCGTCACCGCTATTATCGCTGGCGCTGAAACACCATCTTCTGCACCTCTGGAGGCGCGGCATGACTCACTTGGCCCGTTTTGTTGTGCTCCTGGCAGCGGCCCTCTTCCTTTCGGCCTGCGCCGGCGGTCTGTCACAGAAGGCCCGTTCACAAGTCAACTACAGCGGATCGTTTCGAGCGCTGCAGCAACAACCTTATCTCTACACAGACAAGGTGGTCATGCTCGGCGGCAAGATCATCAGCACCGAGGTGAGCACCGCTGATACCCGTCTGCTGGTGCTGCATGTGAGCCTCGACAACAACGGCCGTCCGCGCGACGAGCTCAGTTCCGAAGGCCGTTTCATCATCCGCACAGACCAGTTTGTCGATCCGGCGATCTACCCGCCGGGAACACTGATCTCAGCGGCGGGCCGGGTCGTTGGCAGCGAACGTCGCACCATCGGCCAGATGGACTACGAGTATCCGGTTATCCAGCTCATCGAAATAAAGAAATGGCCGCCCCCCGGATCAAGTGAACCGAGTTTTCACTTCGGCATTGGCGTGGGCACATACTTCTAGACCGCCACCGATCTGACAGGGGCTGCCCCATGGACAGGCCCTGTCAGACCCTCTCAACGTCGTACTGCAGGAGCAGCGCCTGCCCCCTCCCGACTGCTCCGTTCACCTGCATTTTACCTTTGGTGGATTTATTATCTGTCATATAATCAGTCTATTGAACAGGCATCGTGCTGATGAGCTGTCTTCCATTTCTCAGACCTGCCATGGCGGGTCTGTTTTCATCTGTGACACTGTTGTCAGGAACTGTGAGGGAGCGGGATGCGAACAAATTACGTACTCATTGACTATGAAAACGTGCAACCATCAGCGCTCTCTGTTCTTGAGAAAGAGCATTTCAAGGTCATTGTCTTTGTGGGTGCCAATCAGACCAAAATTGCCTATGAGATAGCAGCACAGCTTCAACGGCTCGGCCCAAACGCCGATTACATCAAGATCTCCGGCAATGGATCCAATGCTCTGGACTTCCACATCGCCTACTACATCGGCCAACTGGCAGCCAGAGAGCCCGATGCCTTTTTTCACATTATTTCAAAAGACACGGGCTTTGACCCTCTCATTGCCCATCTGAAAACGAAAAAGATCCTGGCGTGCCGTTCTTCCGATATCGGCGACATACCTCTCGTCAAAACAGTTAACGCCAAGGCACCATCAACCAAAGCAGCTGACCCCAAGGCACCATCGGAAAAACTCGCAGTGATTGTCACCAACCTCAAACAGCGCGGTGCCTCCAAGCCCCGTACAGTCAAAACTCTCACCTCCACCATCAGTTCGCTGTTTCAGAAGGCACTCACAGAGGATGAACTCTCTTCCGTCCTGCAACTCATGCAAAAAAAGGGACTTGTCGCTGTCAATGGCACAAAGGTCACCTATTCGTTTCCTGAAGAGCGTTGCTGACCGCTCATTTCACCGGTCATATACAGCTCAGCTTCATTCAGATATCAGCCCGCCGGCAGAGGGTTCATACAGGTTTTTCCGCCGTCGGCCCCCTCCTCCCTTCCCCTGATGTACATCCACTTTAGACCTGCAAAGAGACAGGGGATTTGTTAATGATACCAGCCAGGACAGCACCAAAAGGCAAAAAGCTGCCGCTTTCCCCCTCTTAAGTACAGGAGAACATTATGATCCGCTTGTTAACCGTCCTCTTTCTGTTTGTGCCCACGATCGCCTGGTCCGCTCCCGTCCAGGTGACTCTTTTTCCCGCATCAGCTCTGGTCAAAGAGGCTGGTAAGGTCACAGCTGTTCCCGGTGAAGAGGGGTTGTCTGCAATCACCCTGACCTTACCCGGCCAGGCCGACCCCTCCACCCTGCGCTTCGACGCATTACCAGGCGGCACAACCATTGTTGATGTAACCTGGACTTCGCGCCAGGAACAAAATCAGACAGCCCTGAGCACGTTAAACACCCGTCTGCAGGAACTCAAAACCCAGCGCAATACCATCAAGGCCGAACAGGAGGGTCTGCGCGGCCGCATGGCGTTCTGGCAGACCCAGAACAAGCATGCCGAGAAAGACCTGACCGCCTTGCGGGAACTGGCCTCAGAGGTGAGCAGCACCCTGCAGGCAGACACTCTATTACTGCTGAAGCTGGATCAGAAACTCGAAGATGTGAACAAACTCATTGAACGCACTGAAAAAGAGATTGCCGAGGCAGCCGGTCACGATCGCAAGGTGTGGGAGGTCACCGTCCTCTGCTCCGGAGAGCCGCCCAAAGAACTCTCTTTTGACTACACCATGACCGACTGCGGCTGGACTCCGCTCTACCGTCTGGAGGCCAGACCCGAAAAAAAGACCATAGATTTTTCCTGGCAGGCCCGGGTGTGGCAGAGCTCCGGTCAGGACTGGTCATCTGTTCAGCTGCATCTGGCAACCATGCAGCCGGATTTCCGGGGAGAGCCGGGGAAACTCCCGCCGTGGGAGATCGGCCTTCGTGCGGTGCCGCGGGCAGAGTATTCCAGCGCGGATGTAATGGGTAAGGCCATGCTCATGCGTTCAGCACCGGAAGCCGTGCCTGCTGCCGCACCCCAAGAAGTTCGGCATACGACCTATGCTGCCTGGGATATGGGCAAACGGAGCCTGCCCGCCGGGAAAACACGGGTGTTAAGCATTAAAAACGAAACCTGGCCGGCGGTCTTTATCCATGTACTCCGCCCCAGTCTCGACCCTAAGGCCTATGTCCGGGCCAAAATTCATTTTGACGAACCAAGAGACTATCCCCGGGGCAACGGTCTTTTTCTCATTGATGGCGCCACGGTGGAGCAGCGGCAGTTCTCCTTTTCCGGCAAGGAGGCAACCATGTTCTTCGGTGTTGACCCTTTCCTGACCTGCAAAACCATCCTGCGGGACAAGAAAACCGGAGACAAGGGGCTGTTTAAAAGTAAACAGACCTTTGTCCGCCACTGGGATATGGTCATCACCAATGCGGCCACCCATGCCTTGGACTACCGCCTTGAAGAACCCAGCCCCCTGGTCCGTGACGAACGCATCAAGCTCAACCTGACCTCCACACCACCTGGAGTCCAGGAGGATGACCCTGATATCCTGATCTGGGAAGGCAGTGTGAACGCCGGCTCAACCCGGAAGGTGAGTGTTTCCCTTTCTTTTGAAGCACCGGAAGATCTGGACATCAACCCCGGCTGGCACTGGTAGGCCCCCTTTGCCGAAAAATTGGGTATAGTACCGCCTGATGCTGTGTCGGCCTGCCTGACAGGACTGGTCGTTCACAGCTCAGGCGTTGCTCACAAGGCCGGTATGATCAGCCGGTCTGCAGAACCCGGAACACCGGCAACGATGACCATCTGCCCCCCTACAGGAACCGACTATGACCACTTCTCATACCAGATATGACAGTTCGACAACCTACACTCCGCCAACCACCCGCGAAGTGGATCTTGAAACCATGTTCATCGGACTGCTGGACGATCTGAAGTACATCATCCGCCCTGACATCCGGGACCGTGCCTCCCTGGAAACAAATTTCCGTGAAAAGTTCGAGGCCCTGAACCGGGTCCGGCTTACGGATGGCGAATTTGACCGGTTGCTCGATGAGATCATCACCCCGGATGTCTTTGCTGCCTCATGCACTTTGCGTCAGATCAACAGTTTTATTCGCGATGACGGCACACCGCTTAACTACACCCTGGTCAATATCAAAGACTGGTGCAAGAACACCTTTGAGGTTGTCCATCAGCTGCGCATCAACACCGACTACAGCCACCACCGTTACGATGTGATCCTGCTCATTAACGGCGTTCCGGTTGTCCAGATCGAGCTTAAAAATCTCGGCATCAGCCCGCGGCGGGCCATGCAGCAGATTGTGGACTACAAGAATGATCCCGGCAACGGCTACACCCGCACCCTGCTCTGCTTTATGCAGCTTTTTATCGTCAGCAACTGGACAGACACCTGGTACTTCACCAACAACAACAACCGTCATTTCAGTTTTAGCGCGGAAGAACGTTTCCTGCCCATCTACCAGTTCGCAGCCGAGGACAATACCAGGATCACCAACCTGGACGACTTTGCCGAGACCTTTTTAGCCAAGTTCACCCTGGCCGATATGATCAGCCGCTACACCGTGCTGGTGGCCAGTGAACAAAAACTGATGATGATGCGGCCCTATCAGATCTATGCTGTGGATCGCATTGTGCAATGTATCGATGCAAACAGCGGCAACGGCTACATCTGGCACACCACCGGCAGCGGCAAGACCCTGACCTCTTTCAAGGCATCCACCCTTCTCAAAGACAATCCCAACATTCACAAATGCCTGTTTGTGGTGGACCGCAAGGATCTGGACCGTCAGACCCGCGAAGAGTTCAACCGCTTTCAGGAAGGCTGCGTGGAAGAAAACACCAACACCGCCATGCTGGTGCGCCGCCTGCTCTCCGACGATTATGCCGACAAGGTCATTGTCACCACTATCCAGAAGCTCGGCCTGGCCCTGGATGAACAGAGCAGCCGCAACCAAAAACGCCGCCAGCGCGGCCGGGCCAAATACTCGGATCTTCTGGAGCCGCTGCGTAATAAACGCATGGTGATCATCTTTGACGAGTGTCACCGCTCCCAGTTTGGCGAAACACACCAGACCATCAAGGAGTTTTTTCCCAAAGCCCAGCTCTTTGGCTTTACCGGCACACCCATTTTCGAGGAAAATGCCACGGTCAGACAAATTGACGGCAATATTCAAAGCCTGAAGACCACAAAAGATATCTTTCAGCAGGAGCTTCACGCCTACACCATCACCCATGCCATTGAGGATCGCAACGTTTTGCGCTTCCATGTGGATTATTTCAAACCGGACAGCAAAAACCCGCCCGGCCCGGCTGACACCCAAAACAAACAGGCCATTGTCGATGCCATTTTAGGCAAACATGATGCCGCTACCGCCAACCGGCGCTTTAATGCCCTGTTTGCCACCGCGAGCATCAACGACGCCATCGCTTACTACAAGCTTTTCAAAAAGGTGCAGGCCGCACGACAGGCAAAAGACCCGGCCTTTCAACCGCTGAAAATTGCCGCTGTGTTCTCACCACCGGCGGAGGGCAATGCCGATGTGCGCCAGCTCCAGGAAGATCTGCCCCAGGAAAAAGCCGACAACCAGACCGAGCCGGACAAAAAAAAGGCCGCCCTCGGGCGGATCATCACCGACTATAACGCGGCCTACGGCACCAACCACAGCCTTGTCACCTTTGACGATTATTACAAGGATGTGCAGCAACGCATCAAAGATCAGCAGCACCCCAACGCCGATCTGCCCCAAAAAGGCGCTGAAAAGATCGACCTCACCATTGTGGTCGATATGCTCCTGACCGGTTTTGACTCCAAGTATCTCAACACACTCTATGTGGATAAAAACCTCAAACACCACGGCCTGATCCAGGCTTTCAGCCGTACCAACCGCATCCTGAACGCCTCCAAGCCCTACGGCCACATCCTCGATTTTCGCCGCCAGCAGCAAAACGTCGACCAGGCCATAGTCCTGTTCTCCGGCGTTCAGGCCGACAAGGCGAGGGAGATCTGGCTGGTGGAAGCGGCCCCGCAGGTGATTGAAAAGTTCAAACAGGCCAAGGCAGATCTGGACGATTTTTTAAAATCCCAGGGCCTTGAGCCCGCTCCCGAGGCTGTGGCCAACCTCAAAGGCGACGATGCCCGTGTCCAGTTCATCAACCGCTTCAAGGAGGTGCAGCGCCTGCAAACCCAGCTCGATCAGTACACGGATCTTACCGAGGCGCAAAAACAGCAGATCGAACGCACTCTTTCCAACAACGATCTGCGCAGCTTTCGCGGGGCCTATATAGAAATCGCCCAGCGTCTGCGTGACCAGCGCGAACAACCGGGTGGTTCGGCCACACCGGCCGTGGATCAGCTGGACTTCGAGTTTGTGCTTTTTGCCTCGGCCACCATCGATTATGACTACATCATGAACCTCATCGCCCGCTTTACAAACCAGGACCCGAAAAAGGCCAAAATGACCCGTGATGAGCTCATCGGCCTGATCGTCTCGGATGCCAAGTTCATCGACGAGCGCGAGGAGATTGCCGAGTACGTGC
The DNA here is from genome assembly GCA_012729435.1 of Desulfobulbus sp. GTDB lineage: Bacteria > Desulfobacterota > Desulfobulbia > Desulfobulbales > Desulfobulbaceae > Desulfobulbus. The sequence continues at coordinate 1,053 of JAAYDD010000173.1, read as the reverse complement.
GTTCGCTGCAAGCGGGCCAACCCCTTGATGAAAACCAGATCAGACAGGGCTACAAACAGTTCAAGGCCGACAAGCAGGCCCGGCAGATGGCCGATATGGCAGCCAGGCACGGTCTGTCCAGTCAAGCCCTGGCCGGCTTTGTGGAAGACATCCTGCAACGCATGATCTTTGACGGCGAGCAGCTTTCTGATCTTCTGGCACCCCTTGATCTTGGCTGGCGCGAACGCACCCGGCGTGAGCTGGCTCTCATGGACGATCTGGTGCCGCTGCTTAAAAAACAGGCCGGCGGGCGCAGGATATCGGGGTTAAAGGCTTATGAGCAATGAGGCGGCAAGGATGAGCAAGGGCAAGAAAGAACACAGGTTGGTGCCCCGGCTGCGGTTTCGGGAGTTTCGGAAGGCAAAAGGTTGGGAGACATCGTCTCTTGGAGCTATTGTAACTCTTGAGTATGGAAGTGCTTTGCCTGAAAAAAACCGCACTGGGAATGGATTCCCAGTTGTCGGATCAAACGGAATAGTTGGCTATCACAAAACTGCCACGGTTGTCGGACCTGCGATTGTAATTGGTCGTAAAGGGTCTTTCGGACAAATAAATCTCATAAATTATGATTGCACTCCAATTGACACCACATTCTATGTTGTTCCTAAACGCCCGGAACAAGATAATTTTTATTTTATCTGGCGTCTTCTTGAGGTCGCTAGGCTCGACAGGCTTGGAGATGTTGGTGCTATTCCTGGATTGAATCGCAACGATGTTTACGCACAGAAAACTGCAATACCAACCTATTCCGAACAACAAAAAATCGCCGACTGTCTCTCTTCCCTTGATGAGCTGATCACAGCAGAAACCAAAAAACTGACCACCCTCAAGACCTACAAAAAGGGCCTGATGCAGCAGCTTTTCCCCCGCGAAGGCGAAACCGTGCCCCGGTTGCGGTTTCGGGAGTTTCGGAAGGCTGGGGAGTGGGAAATTAAGACTTTAGCGGGGCTTTGCGAAATGCAGGCTGGCAAATTTGTCGCTGCAAAAGTTATTTCAGACCAACCAGCAGTTGAT
>JAAYDD010000172.1 GCA_012729435.1 Desulfobulbus sp. | reverse complement strand
TACGGCTAGAAGTTCACCGCGGGTGACGGAGAAATTGACACCGGCAAGAACCGGTCGTCCGTTGTAGGCAAAATGCAGATCACGGATCTCAAACATCATGCCCGCTGTCCCCGAATGATCATCCAGAGAAAGGTCGGAGCGCCGAGAAAGGCGGTCAACACCGATACCGGCACCAGATGCGGCATGAGTATCAGTCGGGCCGCTGTATCTGAGAGCAGTAAGAGCAGCGCACCACCGACCAGAGAGGCGGGCAGTAAAAAACGATGATCAGCGCCGATGAGACGGCGGAACATATGGGGGATCACCAGACCGACAAAACCAATGATACCGAGAAAGGCGATGATTACAGCAGTGATCAGACTGGCCAGAAACATGCCGGTCATGCGTATCCGGCCTACCCGCACTCCCAGCCCTCTTGCTGTTTCATCACCGACGGCAATGGCATTGTAGCTCCAGCTGTTCATCCAGAAGTACAGAAAACAGACCAGGGTGACCGAACTCATGATACCCACCTGCGACCAGGAAGCCCGCCCGGTATCACCAAAGGTCCAGAACACCATGGCAGCAAGCTGTACATCAGAGGCAAAAAACTGGAGAAACATCGTGGCCGCCGTAAAAAGCGCACCAAGGGCAACACCGGCCAGGATCATCGTCTCCGGTCTGGCACCGCGCAGCCGCGAGATGACAATAATAACCGCTGAGGCTGCCAGGCTCGCAACAAGGGCTGCTGCAGTGATGGTACAGGGACTCAAAACAGGTATTCCACCCTGTCCGGAGGTGGTGAATCCAGAACCAAGCATCACGGCAAAGGCCGCTCCAAAGGCAGCAGCGTGGGAGATACCCAGGGTGAACGGTGAACCAAGAGGATTACGGAGGATGGCCTGCATCACCGCCCCGGCCACGGCCAGTCCGCCACCGGCTACAGCAGCCGCTAACGCCTGGGGAAGCCGAATACCCCGGACGATAGCATCAACACGTACATCAGTACCCTGACCGATCAGACTGGCAACAACAGCGGTAACCGGCACCTTTGCCGCCCCCATGCCCAGAGAAAAAACAACCGCCAGACCAAGCCCTATAAAGGTCAGTCCGATGACCGCGGTCTTCCAGCCTAAATAACGGAAGTACTCCTCAGGTGCCTGGCGGTGGTCCATCCGCATCAGCGTACCTGCAGACGGGTGAAGATCAGATCGGAAAACATGGTGTTCATTGCAGAGAACACAGGTTTACCCACCACGAATGTGTAGATTTCATCGGCCTTGACAGCAGGATCAGTGTCTTCAAACCTGTCCGGATACAGAGTCTTGCCGATGAAGTAGGCATTGGCAAGAATGGATTCAAAGTTCTGAGCATACCAGTTGTAGGGAAGCACGCCGAAAACCCGGTCATCGGCAACCGCCTGCAAGGAGGTGTATGCCGGGTCTGTCCGGAGCTCATACAGACCACCGGCGTGCTGCCCCATCTGCAAGGTGGACAGATCAACAAAAAGGTAGTCCGGATTCCAGCTTACGATCTGTTCCTTGGCAATCATCGAACTGCTCACGTTTTTCCCTGTGCCCTGAAAGGCCGGATTGCGGGCACCGATGAACAAAAAAGGCGGGTAGGCCGGTTCTGTGGACTGCAATCCATGCGGTCCCTTGAAGGCAACGCCACCCAGATAGACCGATGGCCGCCTCTCCGGAGGGATATCAGCGGTCCGGGTACGCAGGTCGCTGATCGTCTTGTCAAAATAGGAGAGCAGTTCCTCCGCCCTCTCACTTTTACCGAGAACTTCACCCATAAGACGTACCGAGGCGGCAAACTGTGATCGATGCAGTCCCAGATCGCCGCTGTCGACCGCCACAACCGGAATGCCGGTTTTAGCCTGCAGTTCATCAGGCCTGTTCCCCATGCCCATAAACACCTTGAAGATGACCTGAGGCTGCGGGTCAAGGGTCAGAATGACCTCTGGATTGTCCTGGCCCCGAAACTGCCCGAAAACCGGCAGCTGTTTCAACTGCGGATTGGCCAGGGCATAGGGGCGGGCGTCAAATTCGTTTCGTTTTGTTTCAATATCATCCACCGCCACGACCCGGTCCTGCGCCTGCAGATAGCAGAGCAGCCGCAAAGAGCCTGAACCGGAGCAGATGACCCGTTCTACAGCATCAGGAACAACAACAGTCCGTCCGAGCGCGTCGACAACAGTACGGGCCTGAGCCGCCGGTACAAGGACACACAACAGCAGGAGCATCAAAGCGCGATAAACCATACCACCCTCTTGAACAGCAAACAGATAACCCCGGGCACCACTGTGGACTGAAAAGGCGGCTCCACAGGCAGCAATCCGCAATGCTTCATCCCTTTTTCTCTGCACATGGTGAAGCAGCAGGCAAAACACCCTGTACACACCCCGCGTTACGGATTTTCTTCGGCTGTCCGAAAATCATTGTGTAACACGCATAAAAAAACCATAACACCTTAGCAGCCGCATAAGGATTTACAAGGAAAATGTTGCACACCATTCGAACATGGTTTCTTCTTTTACTTCACAGGGATTAACGGCTGGATTTTCTGTTGTAATCAACTGTGAAACACAATCTTTCGGAGAAAAAGACAGCAGAGGATGGAGGCGGAGACAGTTCGCTGCAATGGACAGAAGCCTTTCTGCTGAAAAACACTGCCCATGAAGAAATAAATTCAGCGTAACGGGAAGTCACAACGAGAAGTAATAGGAGAACCGCACAACCGGCGGCTGAAAGAGGTTTCTGCAGACGGCTCGGATCTGTCTGTTCAGTCAGTACAGTAGAAAACCATACCTGCCCGGATAACATGTAACAAGACTGCGGCCGACGCTTATCAGTACAGCTCCACAGACCCCTCTCAGGATGTGTTCTTTGTAAAAACAGCAGGATTCAGTATGCCGGGCCCGTACCTCTGGAAAAGAGTGTGCATGACAGATCGAATGCCTTCAGGAGGAAAACAGGATGCGAACAGCATAGAGACAGCTGTGACAAGAGAACTCCCTGCGTATCACTTCCATAATAAAAAGGCCTGCCCGCACAAATCATCCTCCGACGGTATTCATCTCACCGGCGTCCGGCCGGTCACAAAGCCTCACTGCCGATCTCGCCGGTACGGATACGCATGACGTGTTCAAGATCAAAGACAAAGATTTTTCCGTCACCGATCTTGTTTGTCCAGGCCGCCTTCTGAATACCCTCAACAACCGCGGTAAGCTGATCAGCATCAATTGCCACCTCGATCTTCAGCTTTGGCAAAAACTCCACAGCATACTCGGCCCCGCTGTACATCTCAGTGTGCCCCTTCTGGCGGCCAAACCCTTTCACCTCGGTCACCGTCATACCCTTAACCCCCAACGCTGTAAGGTTTTCCCGTACCTCGTCCAGCTTCGCCGGTTTAATAATCGCAACCACAAACTTCATACATCTCTCCATTTCAAACAGTTATACAACTTCATCCCTTTCCTCAGGCTGACTGCATCAGTCAGGACAGGGATAAAGCAGACCACATCAGTATTCAGATGAACAGACATGTTCTCTCTGTGAACAGGAAACCCTCACTAACCTTACAGGAGGACACGTTTTTGAAAACACTTTTCTGTTCTGAAAAGCTGATACGCAGCCGTGAACCAGCCTGAGACAAAGCTGCAGATGACTGAATCCGACCCGGAATACAAAAGGTTATGCCATACATAGAGAAAGAAACATTGCGAAGCAACGAAAAATGGAGAAATGTATAAAAAGCATTGAATTTCTTTCTCTTTACCGCAAGTGATGAGGTTACTGCATGCCCGCCGATACACAGCAGAAACCCGTAGACCGTCGCTGGCAACGCATCATTCAGACCATGCTGCGGCATAATAATCAGTCCGATGCGCTCATCGAAACACTGCATACTGTCCAGGAGACCTACGGTTACCTCGACCCCGCCGTCCTTGCTGCTGTTGCCGACCGGCTCGGCATCCCTCCTGCCCGGGTCTTCGGGGTTGCAACCTTTTACAATCACTTCAGCCTCAAACCAAAGGGTGACCATACCCTGGTGATCTGCACAGGTACAGCCTGCCACGTCAGAGGTAATGATCAAATCCTCGCATGGGTGAAAGAACAGTACCACCTGACCCCCGGACAGACCAGTGCGGACAATCGTCTCTCACTGGTTGAGGCCCGCTGCGTCGGAGCCTGCGCCCTCGCACCCGTCATCCTCTGCGATGGGGTGTTGACAGGCAAAAAGGGGTATAAAGAAACGACCGCGATCATTGAGGAGTGGCTAGGTCATGCCTCGTGAAAAAATAGACCGGATTACAGCGGAACACAGGTGGTTTCTCGATCAGTTCAACTACCATATCCTGGTCTGCGCCGGACTTGGCTGTCCTGGTAACGATGACATACTGCGTGCCCTTGGGCAGACGGTGCGGAACCGGCAGCTGACAGACGAGGTTCTCATCCGGAAGGTCGGCTGCATGGGTCTGTGTTCCGCCGGCCCGCTTGTTCTCATCCGGCCAGGCGATCTGATGTATCAGAAAGTTCAGCCTGAAGATGCCGAGGAGATCATTGCCTCTCTCGGTAAAAAACCGGTGGAACGCCTGCTGCTCTCCCCAGACCTCGCTTTTTTTACCCGCCAGCACAAAAATGTCCTCCGCCTTTCCGGTCGCATCGATCCTGAAAGTTTACCGGATTATCTCGTTGCCGGCGGCTATCAGGCACTGCTGCAGGCCCTTTTCGCGATGCAGCCTACAGACATTCTCCGTTGCATCCAGGAGAGCGGTCTGCGCGGTCGTGGCGGCGCCGGATACCCCACCGGACTCAAGTGGTCAACGGTTGCCAGGGCACAGGGTTCACCGAAGTACCTGATCTGCAACGCGGATGAGGGAGATCCCGGCGCATTTATGGATCGTTCGCTTCTGGAAAGTACCCCGTATGCCATCCTGGAAGGGATGACCGTAGCAGCCTATGCTGTCGGCGCCAGTGAAGGATTCATCTATGTCCGGGCTGAATATCCGCTGGCTGTACAACGACTGAAACGTGCCATCCGTGATGCGGAACAGAATAACCTTCTGGGGCATTCCATCTGCGGCTCAAACCTCAACTTCCGTGTACAGATCCGTCTTGGAGCCGGTGCCTTTGTCTGCGGTGAGGAAACCGCCCTCATCCGGTCGATTGAAGGAAGACGAGGGCTTCCCCGCCCCCGTCCCCCCTATCCCGCGGAAAAGGGACTCCGGGGTCGCCCCACCCTGATCAACAATGTTGAAACCTATGCCAACATACCGTCGGTCATCACCAATGGGCCTGAGTGGTGGGCCCGCCTCGGTACGGATAAGAGCAGGGGGACAAAGGTCTTTGCCCTTACCGGCACAATCCGTAACACCGGTCTTATTGAGGTGCCCATGGGGATGCCTTTGCGGGAAATCGTCTATGATATCGGCGGTGGTCTTCCAGGAGGACACGCTCTGAAGGCGGTACAGACCGGTGGACCGTCAGGCGGCTGTATTCCCGCTGCACTGCTCGACACACCGGTCACCTATGAGAGTTTAAACGAGTTGGGATCAATCATGGGATCCGGCGGCATGATCGTCATTGATGACAGTGCAAGCATGGTCGACATCGTCACCTACTTCATGGCCTTTTGCCGGGATGAGTCCTGCGGCAAATGTACTCCCTGTCGCGTGGGCACCGCTCAGATCCACAACCTCCTCACCAAATTTCAGAACCGCAAAGCCACCATGGCTGATCTGGAGATGCTGGAGTGGTTGTGCGATCTGGTCAGAAATACGAGTCTTTGCGGTCTCGGTCAGTCAGCGCCGAATCCGGTGCTCAGTGCCTTGCGCTTTTTCCGGCAGGAGTTTCTGGACTGTATTTTAACTGATCAGAACCATGAGGAGGTCCGGCCATGACCACACCAATTCTTACCCTGACCATTGACGGGAAGGAGGTCAGCGGTCTTGCCGGCGAAACGATCTTGCAGGTTGCCAGAGAAAACGGGTTTTTCATTCCCACCCTGTGCTGGCTCGATGGACTGACAAGCGCGGGCTCCTGCCGCCTCTGCATGGTTGAAATCAAAGGGAGTGCGGCGCTCCATCCGGCGTGCATCACGCTTATTCAGGAGGGTATGGCGGTGACCACCTCTTCGGAACGGCTGCTCCGGTACCGCCGTGCCATTATCGAACTCCTTTTCTCCGAGCGCAACCATGTCTGTGCTGTCTGTGTGGTCAACGGCCACTGTGAACTGCAGACCCTGGCGCAACAACTGGGGATCGATCACATCAGTTTCCCCGGTCTGTACCCTGACCTTCCCGTTGACGCCTCACACCCCAGGTTTGTCATCGACCACAACCGCTGTATCCTGTGCACCCGTTGTGTCCGCGTCTGCGGCGAAATTGAGGGCGCCCACACCTGGGACGTGAAAAACCGCGGTGTCCGCAGTCAGATTGTCGCAGACTTTGACACTCCCTGGGGCGACTCAACCACCTGCACCGGCTGCGGTAAATGCGTCCATGTGTGTCCCACCGGTGCCCTGTTTGAAAAAGGAAAGTCTGTAGCGGAAATGTTTAAAAAACCGCTCGGCCTTCCTTACCTCAAGGCAATCCGGGATCTGGGGGTATGATGGAAAAACTGCGACTTGCCACCCTCTGGTTTGACGGCTGCTCCGGCTGCCATATGTCACTGCTGGATACAGACGAGCGGCTGCTTGAGCTGACCGCTTTTCTTGATATCGTGTACAGTCCGCTTGTTGATGTGAAAGAATTTCCGGACAAGGTGGATATCACCTGTGTTGAAGGAGCCATCAGCTCGCCGGAGGATGAACGAATGCTTGTCAGGGTGCGGAACTCAAGCCGCCTGCTCGTTGCCCTGGGGGACTGCGCGGTCACCGGCAATATTCCAGCCATGCGCAACATCGAAGGCGCCCCGGCCATGCTGCGGAGCATCTACACCAGCGGGAACGGCCTGCAGCCGCAGATTCCTGCACTTGACCTGCCGGCCCTGAATGACAAGGCGTTACCGTTGCACCGCTTTGTTCCGGTTGATCTGTTTATTCCGGGCTGTCCGCCGGGTGCCGACACGCTGTTCACCGCCCTGACAGCTCTCATACATGGAAACACCGGACATATTGCCCTGCCGACCTGTTTCGGTGCGTAGGAGGCGTCATGCAAAAGATCACCATTGCCCCGGTCACCCGCATTGAAGGGCACGCACGGATCAGTCTCTTTTTAGACGACAACGGCACTGTCAGTGATGCCCGTTTTCAGGTGACCCAGATCCGGGGCTTTGAACGGTTTGTCACCGGACGTCCTTTTTTTGAAATGCCTGCACTCACAGCCCGTATCTGCGGCATCTGCCCGGTCAGCCATCAGCTGGCCTCTGCCAAGGCCTGTGATCAGTTGCTCGCGGTGACCATTCCCGCCGCTGCAGTCCGACTGCGCTCTCTTCTCAACTTCGGCCAACTCGTACAGTCCCATGCCCTCAGTTTCTTTTATCTTTCCGCACCGGACCTTCTCCTTGGCATGGACCACCCGGTTGCCACCCGAAATTTCTTTGGTGTGGCTGAGAACGATCCGCAATTTGCCCGCGACGGCATCGAACTGCGCCGGTTCGGTCAACAGGTGATCGAACGCCTGGCCGGCCGGCGCATTCATCCGGCCTGGGTCGTTCCCGGCGGCGTCAGCGCACCCCTGAAAAGTGCAGCCCGCGACGAAATCCTCAACGAGCTGCCGGCCATGCAGACACTCATGCGCAACCATCTTAAGCGCTTCCGGGAATCGCTGGGTCGCCATCAGGAGTACGCCGACAACTTCGGCTGTTTCCCCAGTCTTTTTCTCAGCCTGGTGGACAATCTGGGCCGGCTTGAACACTACCACGGCACCATACGGATCATTGATGCTCACGGAAGTACTATTGCCGACAACCTCGCACCCGCTTCTTATGAAGAGTATATCGGAGAGGCCATCGAGCCCTGGACCTATCTCAAATTTCCCTACTACCGGCCGCAGGGCTACCCGGAAGGCATGTACCGGGTCGGGCCTCTTGCCCGTCTGAATGTCTGTGGGTGTTGCGGCACCCGGTATGCCGACCTTGAACTCAACCGGTTCAGGCAGCTGGCGACAGGCCGGCCTGTGCTCAGCTCGTTTCATGCCCACTATGCCCGGCTGATCGAAATTCTCTACGCCCTTGAGATGATGGAACAGCTGCTGGCCGATCCGTCCGTTCTTGACCCGCATGTCCGGGCAGTTGCCGGTGTGAACGCGTTTGAGGGCATCGGAGCCATTGAGGCTCCGCGCGGTACATTGATCCACCACTACCGCGTTGATGCGGATGGTTTAATTGAACAGGTCAACCTGATCATTGCCACAGGGCATAACAATCTGGCCATGAACAGGGCCATCCTTCAGGCAGCCCGCCGGTATATCAGTCAGGATCGTCTTGAGGAGGGAATACTCAACCGGATTGAAGCAGTGATCCGCACCTTTGACCCCTGTCTGTCCTGTTCCACCCATGCCGTGGGATCAATGCCCTTTGTCATCGAACTCATGGGCCCTGACGGCCGGTGTCTTGACCGGGTCCGGCGCTGACCAGGGCAATGTCACCGGCAGACAGAGGCCGTCAGCCGGCGGACCCGTCTGTTCAAGGGCATTCTGTCAGTCTGGTTGCATGAACAGATCTCTCAGGTCTTGCCCTGATCAATGGTCACCGTGAAGTCTTCCAGCTTCACCAGTCCGCCCTTGCCTTCGCCGACAAGGAAAAAGGAGACTGACTGCCGCTGTTTCGGGTTATAAAAGGAAAATTCCACCCGGCCTTCCTCGCCGGTGCGAAGAACAGGAAAGTTGTCAAAGGGAAAGGCCTGACTGTCATGATTCCATTCCTTGACAAGCAGGTTCAGGGTAATCCCCCTGGCCGGTGCTTTGACAGCCTTCACCCGCACCGAAACATGTACCGTTGATCCGGCAGGAAAATCGAGGTACTGGGCACCGACGAGGTTTTCATACCATTCATTGGCCATCTTCTCCGGCAGTTTAAGCACTTCCCCTCTGGCGAATCGAAGGACCCGGGGTCCTGAATGGTTGAGCAGTTTGTTGTCAAGTGCACGGGCAACGGCCAGAATCTTTGCTCCCTGTCCGGAGGTTACACGCTCAAACTCCGCGGGCGGATCACCAAGAATACTTGTCGCCTTTCCCTGCCGGCAGCTCCCGCTCACCGTACACTCATACCGCGTGTTATCTTCAGTCAGCCAGCGCAGCTTGGAAGCCGTATACGACACCATGTCGCGCGGCCGTTCATAGTCACGAAAAAAACTGCGGCCCAGAAGAGAAGGCGGTACGGGCAGCTGCATATAATCGAGTACGGACACAGTGACGTCAACCAGGCCGTAGCCCCCGGTTTTTATCCGCGGCAACTCCTTCTGTTCAGGGACCAGGACAATACCCAACCCCCAGCTGCTGATCCAATCCGCCACTTCTGAACCATGGGATTCATCAGAGGTGATCACCACCAGTGTGTCCCTGAGCACGCCGTCTTGTCGCAACTCCTTAATAAACCGGCCCGCCGCCCGGTCAAGGGCGGCAACGCTGGCCATCCGGCGTGAACCGTACTGCTGTGCCTCCTCATCCGTTACCCCGTAGGGCTGATGCGTTCCCACGGTGAGCAGGGTCAGCATCCAGGGAGCGTTCTTCTTCCGCAGCCCGCTGATGTACTTGCGGGCACCGCGGAAAAACACATCATCGATCGGACCCCATTCAAACACAAACGGGTTGGGCTCGGTAAACCACTCACTCCCGTGCACCTCCTGAAATCCGATCGTCTCCATGACCTTATCCTTGGCCATGAACTGCAATCCGGCGGCCTGGAGATAATGGGTTGACCAGCCGTGGTCCGCCAGTTGAGCGGGCAGACACTCGGCCGCCCGGGATGTGTCCTGCAGCAGTTCAAAGGCCTTTGGAGTATCAAAGGAGAGCTTGCTGTAATCACCGCACAGAATTGAATAAAGGCCCCGGATAGTCTGATGGCTGTGCACTGAAAAGTCGGGAATAAGCATGCCCTGAGCTGTATTTCGCGCCAGAGTATCCATGGTCAGCGCATCGGACTCAACGCCCATGGCACGGCGCAGTTCAGGATAATAAAATCCGGAAACCCCTTCGAGCACGACAATGAGCACATTTCTGGCCCGCCCTTTTTTGCCGAGCAACGCCGTACCTTTCAGATCAGACTGCTGCAACGCCTCAGGCAGGGTTATCTCTGCTGAACCTCCCCGCGCATAAAGAAGGACTGCAGAGACAGCATCTTCAGTAAACCACTGCAACCCGTTGTATCGGGCGGCCACGGGTTGTTCATCATACCGGCTGCCCGCCACACCCTGGGCAAGAAACAGACACAATGCAGCAACGCCGCCGCTCAGGACACCCCGGCCCAGACGGGCACGGGGTGCAGGACGCACAGCAACCAGCATCGGCAAAACAAGCAGTGCCCCCACCACCCAGGGTGCGGAGAGTTTAAACCCGGAAACACTCGCGCCGACAAAATCAGCATCTGTCAGATAATGGAGGTCCTGCCAGGTCGGGAACCGTTGCAGAGCTGCAAACAATTCGATACTCATCGCCTGAAACAATCCCCACAGGATAACCAGTGGTATCCGCAGCCAGGCAGGGCTGCACCGGGCAATGACGTACAGAAGAACCCCGACAGCCAAGTCGGAGAGCAGGCCGATGGGCTGGGTCAGCCCGCTTGTGAGAAGACGAAAAAGTGCCGGCACAAGGCAGAGTGCCGCCAGGGCGGCCGACGAAAAAAAACGGGGAGGGCTTTTGGGCAGGTTCATCGTGTAAAAGGCTGATCAGCAAAAAGGAAGAACATGAAAGATTCTGCGACATCAAGGGGTTGTTCAGAAAACATATACCCCGGACAGTACCGTCGTCACTTCCGTACAAGTATAATGCACAACCATAAAATAGTATAGGTACAAGGGGCGTTCAGACCGGGCAAAGATGAAGGACGGCCGTTGTCTCAGAAGGCGTGCTCACACATCAGGATACTTTTCCGCAAACGCTTTTTCGGAGAAGATGGTGCCGATCATCAGCAGTTCGTCCTCAGCGGAAAGGGTCATGTTCGGGTCGGGATTGATGTGTAACTCGCCATCATGAAAGATGGCGATCACACTGCAACCGGTGCTCTCGCGAATACCGCTCGTCAGAAGTTTTTTACCGACAAGTTGCGGATGCACCGGACAGCGAAAGATATTCAACCCTTCGGTAACCATCAGTACTTTGCCGGGTGTCAGGATGTTGATGATGGTGTTGACGACGATGGAGGCATGGGACATGACGAGATCAGCGCCGGCGGCATGCAGGCCGTTGATGTTCCGGTCCGGTGTCGCCCGGCTGATGATCTGGATATCAGGACGCAGACGCCGGCAATAGATGGTGAGGTAGATGTTGACATCATCGTTGTGGGTCGTGATGAACACCGAGGGAGCTGATTCGATACCGGCCTTGATGAGGGTCTGATAGTCCGCCGCACTGCCGACGATGCAGTTTTCCATATTTTCACAGACACGGGGATTCTTTTCAACCACACGATGAGCCACGCCCTGTTCCCGTAATGTCGCAGCGGCAGCCCGCCCGACGCGTCCGCCGCCGAGAATAAGAATAGGCGCTGAATTGGGAGTCTGTGTTTCACCGATAAACTCGGCGTAGGCTTCCAGCTGCTCGGTTGATCCGACGAGCACCAAGACCGTACTTGATTCAATTTTGGTCTCAGGATGGGGCAGCGTGAAATATCCCCGGCTCCAGAGGCCGACAATGTTCAGACCGGTGGCCTGGCGCAGCCCGATCTCACGGATGGTGCGACCGACGAGATGTGTGCGCATGGCAAGAGCCTCGGCTATGACGAGGTCCTCAAAACGACCTATTATGTTGGAGTGGGTGCGGGCTCCCAGTGTACGACGGGCCAGAGAATGGCCGAGCATGTTCATGAACTGAAAGACATGACTGCATCCGGCAAGACGCAGAATGGCAACGGAATCGTCCAGGTCCGCATTGGCGACAATCGGAACATGCGGCGAGATCTCCCGGACTGTATATACGATGTTCGTGTTCTTCATGTCGTCGTTAAGCACGACGACCATGGCGGCCCGGTCGACGCGGGCACGCAGATAGGTGTCCGCATCATCAAGCTCACCCACGAGCACGCGATACCCCTGATCCACGAGGTCAATGGCCTGCTGCACCTCTGTGACAAGAAACACATAACTGTGACCATACTGGATCAGGCGCTGCACCAGGGCGATACCGATGGGATCGAAACTGGTGATGATGACGTGCTTTGAGATCTCGGACGGCAACTGTCTGGGAACGCGTGATTTACTCTGCGCTTCAAGCCAGGGGGCATAAAAGTACTTGATAAAGGTAAAGGGCAGCACGATCAGAAATAAGATGATGCCGGACAGAAGAACAACGATCGAAAAAGATTTGCCGAGGTCGCTGTTGAATGTGATATCACCGAACCCGAGGGTCGACATCACGGTCAGGGTCCAGTAGAGGCCGGTGACCGCTGAGTAATCCCGCCCTTCATGGGTCATGATAACATGGAACAGGTAACTGTAGATTGACGCCAGGACAATCAGAAAGGCAGTAAATTTAATCAGTGAGCGGGCATTACGCCGGACCACATGATCACGGACAATAAACAGCATCAGTGAAGGGAGAAACTTCATGGCAAAATCATCAGACAAAAGGGGAGATGTGCAGAACAGTGCGTAACGGTTTTTCCGGCAGCAGGCTCACTCCGGCGGTGCATCTCCCGGTTCAGAACAGCCGTCCCGAAAGAAGACTCCTCAACAGCGTTGCTCATCACGAAAAACGACAAAAAAAGAGCCTTTGCCCAGGACGCTCATCAAGACTCCTGAAATCGAACCGGCAGCTCTTGCTTTTTACTAGGAGAACTGTATGTTGGCAACAGCTGTTCCATTGAATGATGACAATGTGCATCAAAAGACATGCCCACAGCCGGTCACCTTTTTGATCCAGCCGGTCATGATACGGCACAACCCGCAAGAAGGCACGGGCACCGGGTCAGGCTGAAAGAGGCATCTCCTTTTATTTTGCAACAAGGCCGTATGTCGTCCGCCGCCGTCATCAGGTGTGGCTCCATAAAACTATCCGCTGTGAAGAAATATGATCTCCGTTAACACCATCATCTTCATGACCGGCATTCTCCTGCTCCTTGGCATCGGTTCGAGTAAGTTCTCAACCCGGATCGGTATGCCCATGCTCGTTCTTTTCCTTGGTGTGGGCATGCTGGCAGGATCAGAAGGTATCGGCGGCATTGCCTTTGAAGACTATCATTTCGCCAATACCATCGGTAGTGCCGCGCTGGCGGTCATTCTCTTTGACGGCGGCCTCCACACCACTCTGCAGGCGGTCCAGGCCTCATGGCGGGCAGCTCTGCCGCTTGCCACCCTGGGAGTCCTGCTCACCTCGCTCCTCACCGGTGCCGCCGCCGCCTGGATCCTCGACATTCCTCTCCTGCACGGTATGCTGCTCGGTTCCATTGTCGGCTCCACCGATGCCGCCGCAGTCTTTTCAACACTGCGCACGAGCGGATTACGGCTTTCACCGCGCGTCACCGCGATTCTTGAGGTGGAAAGCGGCTCCAACGATCCCATGGCCATTTTCCTCACCGTTGCCCTCATCAGTCTGATCATGGGCACCGCCGGCTCGTTCCCGGAGATGGTCCTCTTTTTCATACTCCAGTTCGGCGTCGGCAGCATCGTAGGCATCGGCGGCGGTTTTGCGGCTGTCTGGCTCGCCAACCGCATCAACCTCGACTATCCGGGTCTTTATCCGATCCTGGTCCTTGCCTGCAGTCTCCTCATCTTCGGAGTGGCTGCTGTTTTTCAGGGCAGCGGCTTTCTTGCCGTTTATCTTGCCGGCATTGTCATGGCAAACAGGTCCCTGGTATACCGCAACGGCATCCTCCAGTTTCACGACGCCGCCGCCTGGCTCAGCCAGATCGTGCTCTTTGTCATGCTCGGTCTGCTCAGTTTTCCCAGCCGGCTGACCACAATTGCCGTGGATGGGCTTATCCTCGCCCTGGTGCTCATCTTCATTGCCCGGCCGGTGGCGGTCTGGCTTTCGATCTTCCCGCTGCGTCTTAATCTCCGGGAGCTCACCTTTCTCTCCTGGGTCGGCCTGAAAGGAGCGGTTCCGGTCACCCTGGCCACTTTCCCGCTCCTGGCGGAAGTCCCGCACAGTCATCTCATTTTTAATGTTGTCTTCTTTGTCGTTCTGATCTCCGCCATCACCCAGGGCTGGTCGCTGGCGCCGGTGGCCCGCTGGCTCCGTCTGGGCATACCAGCGGATACAAACCCGCCGATCACCATGGAAATTAACGCGTTGCGCCATGTGGACGGTGAGATTGTCGAGTACCGCGTCGCAGCAAATTCACTTGTCGCCAACAAAACTCTGCGTGACCTTGCCCTGCCCTACGACATGACGGTCACCCTGGTGGTCCGTGATGATGAGGTGATCATGCCCCGGGGCAGTACCGTGCTCAAACCCGGAGACAAGGTCTTCGTGGCCATGCGTACGAAGATCAAACCGCTCCTTGACTGCCTGTTCGACACCTCAGCCGAACCGCTGGTTCTTCATCCCGGTGAACGTATCATCTTCCGTGCCGACCACACTGTCCGCCAGCTCTGCATCCTCTTCTCTCTCGGCTGCCAGCAGGATATGACGGCTTCACTGGGGTCGCTCATCGACGATACACAGCATGGTGCACCGTACCGGCTCGGTCCCTTTCTCGTTACCCCAGGCACAGACGCCAAACTCGTCACCCTCATTTACTCCCCGTCCGAGACCGGTCCGGCAGGCATCGGCAGTCAGCCGATAACCAGGATCACCCCTGAAACCAATGAGGCGCCCAACCCGTCATGAGACAGGTCATCGGTCAGAACCTCACCAGCATCCAGCCCCGACAGCTTGGTTTGACAGGAGCATGTCATGCGTATTTTCAAGAACATCCTCTACGCCAGCACAGGCCTGCACGACGATATCGAAGGACTCAAACACGCCCTTGCCCTGGCCCATACCAACAGTATACCTCTCACGTTTTTCCTGACGTTCCCCCAACTGGGAGGAGCCCAGCAGTCCTATCAGGAAAAATTTGCCGCATTTCTCGCTCTCGAAGCGCAGACGGCTCTCCAGAAGGCGCGGGCTGCTCTCATGCTGGAAGACGATATGCCGCCTGTTACCTTCATCGTTGAGGACGATCAGAAATCTCCGGTCAACAGCATTGTCCGTCAGGTACAGCGGAATAAACATGATCTCCTCATCAAAGAGGCCGAACCGCAGGAAGAACCCGGTTTTAAGACCCTGGACATGACGCTGCTACGGCACTGTCCGTGCTCTATCTGGCTTGCCCAGCCCATCTCCCGGGCACATCAGGATGTCCGGGTCGCTGCAGCGGTGAATCCGGAAAGTCAGGATCAGGTTTATCGCGATCTGTCACTCTGGATCCTGGAGGTCGGACGGACCCTGGCAAATCACTGCAGCGGCAGACTCGATATCTGTTCGTGCTGGGATTTTGAATTTGAACGGTATCTGCGGGGAAGCAGCCTCGCAGACATGCCGGACCGGAACATTCTCAGTGCCGTTGATTATGCAGAGGCTACCCACTTTGCCGAACTGAACAACCTCATTCATGAGGCCGGTATTGACGAACCCTTTCATATCCACCGCTTGAAGGGACGGCCGGAAGACCGTATTCCGGCCTTTGTCCGCGGCAGAGGAATCGACATTCTTGTCATGGGCTCCATGTCAAGAACCGGTATCACCGGCTTTTTCGTGGGCAACACGGCTGAAGACATCATCAATCAGCTCAACTGCACCCTTGTGGCGCTCAAACTGACCGGCAGTACCGGGTCAACAGCCGCATTGTAAACATGCATCTGCAGGTCCGTGCAAAGAATCACGGCCGTCATCGCAGAGTGCACCCGTGCCGAACCGGTCGGCACGGTGTTTAATCAGCGGATAAAATTCATAAGTACCTTGCTTTCACGTTCCGGCGGCGGAACAGCCTCTTTTCCGTATTCAATCAGACGGAGCAGCCAGGCCATGTTTCTGCCAAGGGTCCGCATGATCTGCCGGCCTTCCTCATCCTGCATAACCTCACCCGGCCGCGCCCCGTGGATAACGTTCCAGTAGTTGGACGTCGGCATGAGCATCTCGGCATAACAGAGAAAATTGTTCAGCTGATTAAAGGCGGGTAATCCGCCGGACCTGCGAACCGCCGCCACCGATGCCCCGACCTTGTGCCGGAGCATACTGCCGTTTGCGCCGGTCACATAGAACGCCCGGTCAAGAAAACATTTCATGGTCCCGCCCACGGCCGCATAATGAACCGGTGTTCCCAGCAGGATGCCGTCTGCACTCTTCATCAGCTGTATCCATTCGTTGACCGGATCTTCCTTCTGGACACACTGCTCATTCTTCATCTTGAAACACTGACCGCAGGCAAGACAGCCCCGCACCGGCTTATTACCAACGTGGACAATCTCCGTGGCAAAACCCTCACTCTCCAGCACTTCAGTGACCATGGACAGCGCATGCCAGGTGTTGCCCTTTGCATTCGGGCTGCCGTTAAAGGCGACGACTTTCATCTCTATTCTCCTTAAGTAATCATGATGAGCATCTTTTCTTTTTCCAATAAAGTGTCTATCTTTACCATACTTTAGTCCGCATAAACAATGCACTTCTCCAAACCGGGAGGTAACCTGACCATGACTGTTCCGCCCCGACCGACACCGGCTCTGTCCGCCTTTTCCGGGTTGACTCCGGACCGCATCCTCCGGACGGTTGAGACCGGTCTCGGCACCTCCTGCACAAATCTCTGCCGCCCGTACAACAGTTACATCAACCGCGTCTATGAGATAGAGACCAGTGACGGAGCCGGTCTGGTCGTTAAGTTTTACCGTCCAGGCCGATGGACACAGCAGGCAGTCCAGGAAGAGCACGACTTCCTGTCAGAGCTGGCCGCAGAAGAGATCCCGGTCATTGCGCCGCTCCCTCTCCATCACGGCGGCACCCTCGGTGTTGCCGACAACCTCCTGTATGCCGTGTTTCCTCGCAAGGGCGGCAGAGGTGTTGACGAACTCAGTGAAAAACAGTGGCCGGCCATCGGTCGCCTGCTCGGCCGAATCCATATGGTGGGCGCACGATCACCGGCATATCACCGCAACCGGATGCACCCTGCCGTGACCACCGCAGCCCAGCTAGACTACATTCTGGCCAGCGGGCTGATCCCAAAAGATCTGGAGCAGGCCTATCAGAATATAGGCCGGCGGATCATAACCGCGATCGGACCGCTCTTTGCAGATCAGACCTTTGTCCGCATCCATGGTGACTGCCACCGCGGCAACCTGATCGAGCGGCCCGGTGAACCGCTCTATCTTATCGATTTCGACGATATGGTCATTGGCCCTCCGGTACAGGATATCTGGATGCTGCTGCCCGGTCCCCTCGAAACAGTCACTGTTGAAATTAATCTTCTCATCGAAGGCTATGAGACCTTCAGCCCCTTTGACCGCTCCAGTCTTCGCCTGATAGAGCCGCTGCGCGCCATGCGTTTCATCCACTACACAGCCTGGTGCACCCTGCAGGTGGTCGAAGATGGAAAGACCTGTGTCTATCCGGACTTCGGATCGCGGCGGTACTGGGAAGATGAGATCGCAGACCTGAATGATCAGTGGGAACGCATCAGGTCAGCGGGACACACCGCCGGAAACCGGCTTGAACACGTCTGGTGAACCGCCTACGCATTTCCACAAATGATGCACTGACGAAAAGCAGCAGACAGAGTTTGCCAGCATGAGGGCAGAAGTTAAAAAACACTTCCTTATCGTTTCAATTTCTGGTATGATTCCGGACGGTTGGGCCGATTTTCACGCCCGATCCGGCCGATTGCCTAGTGGAACAGGAGTACCAATTACTCGCGCTGAGGCAACACAACAACTTTCTGGAGGAATTTCATGAAACGGATATGTACGCTTGCTGTCTATGCCATCGCCGCCCTTGCTCTCATCGGGTGTGGTACGGCCACCCTCGCCCCGAACTATCACACCACTGATCCTGAGCTCTTGCGTATCGGTGGTGACATGCCAGGCCAGAAAGACCCTGAAATCATCAACATGGGTTCCTACTGCCTGCAGGTGACTGACAAGTGGAAAAGCGAGGGCCAGACACCGGACGGTCAACCGATCTGGACCAAAGACAGCTTCCGCAACGTTGTCCCCTGCCGTTAACAAACGTTTTTTCCCGGCGTCCGAATCTTCGGGCGCCGGAGCCCACTCGCACACCCTTTTATCCCTTCCCGCCTGCTCAATGCATCCGGAGCACAACCGGCTCTCTTCAAAGAACTGCAACTGACCCTCTGTCTCGCAGACACTCCCCGATTACACACCAATACAGACAGTTGACCGGATTCTGTCGGTAAAATTAAGATTTCATTGCTTTTTTTCGGAAAGAACTAGAAGAAAGGATTTTTTTAAGTATGATATTCAAAAAACCTTTTTCCTCTTTTAACCGTGGCTGACAATCCTGCTTCAAAACTCCTCCGTCATCTTCGTCGCCCTGACTTGAGCATCCTGGGCAATGCCATCCGTTCTCTGCCGCCTGCTCAGTGGCAATCCCGCATGTTCTTCAGGGGAGTACCTGACAGGGAGCTGAGGCTTTACACCGGCAACAGCTTTCCGCACACACTGCGTAAAAACCCGGACACACACCCGGTCTTTGTCCTTCGCTCCGCCTCCACCGGTCATCTGCTCTGTCCCTGTTCATCAAAAGGAAATCCGCGAAAAAACCGCTACATTATCGAAGGTTGCGCACTTGACATGACCGGGCAGGTCATGGACAGAAACTCCTTTTTAATTGAACAGTACCCGTTCACCCTTCCCCTGGATCACCGTTTTCAACGGCGTCCTCACTTTCTCGGACGCGTGCCGGAAAGCTGCATTCACGATCAGCGGGGTAAGTGCAAATGACACAACTGGCACTCCCCTTACTCAACAGCTTTTATCAGTGGTTGATCTCATCACAGACAACCGACGTACTCACTCGGTTTATCAAAGCTGAATATCATAAACCAAAAAACACCAGCCTGTTCAAGGAGTACGAGGTGGAAGATCTCCATCAGGAGTTCCTTCTCTTCATCTTTGACACCTTTCTCTGCCCCGTAAAGCTGAACGCCGACATACTCTCTCTGCTCCATACAGCCCGGTATCAGCGCATCATTCAACTGGCATGGAAGAAATTCCTCTGGCAGTGCCGTGAAACCGGCCGCAGCAAAAAGCATAACCTCCGCGGCTATCTCTACCGTCGACTGCGGGAATCCATAGAACAGGCCAAACAGCGCTTTACTGTTTTCCGGTTCCAGAAGCACTACCTCCACTACATTCCGGCGAAGTACACGGTGCAGCAGGCACAACCCTTTCTTCTCCCCGACAACGAACAGGTCAATGGGTATGCACTCTGGCCAGCACCTCCGCCGGCTGAGGATAAGGTTCCGGAAAAGTACCTCTTTGAACGTGACTGGCTTCTGGATACGGCTGATTTTTTCTGGTCCCTGGTCATACAGCACACAGCCACACCCATAACCGTCCCCATCCGGGAGGTCTCACGCTACATTGCAGATCATCATCCCTGGCTCAATGCGCCATTGCGTCTGGAGAAAGAGGATGTGGACGCCACAGAGCACCTCAGGGCAGAAGAGGCCTCGCCGGAAGAGCAACTGCTCTACATCAGGGAGCTGCATTCCATTGCCGGCCTGGCAAGCCAGCTCGTTGCGACCTGGCCGCTCGAGCAGCAGCAGGTCTTTGCTCTGCGACTCGCCGATCCTCCTGCAACAGGAAAGGCCATTGCCCAACGCCTTAACGTTTCCAGTCAGAGCCGGGTCTATGGGCTGGAACAAAAGGCCAAAGAATCGATCACCCGGTTTATGCACAACTGGCCGGGACTTCCGCTTTCCGAACTGCCCGAGGAGGTGGCTGTACATTTTATCGAAGAAATAAGACGACTGTGCAAAAACAGTCTTCCCTGTCCGTAATACCAGGTAAGAACCCTTTTTATACTCACCTTGCACATCATGGAAACATACCCTTCCCGCCTGACAGATCACCCAGCCTGGCAGCAGGCCTGGCGGCTCCGGTGCTGTCCGCCGGATCACATACTGCACCAACCCGCTGATACCTCTCTGAAGGGGCATCTCACCATCTGCCCATGGTGCCGGGAAAACCTGGCCATGGGCCACTGGCCGGTGCCTGCGGCTGAGAAGCTGCCCATTGAAAGGACCCGGCCAATTCCTGGTCAGCTCTACACCCTTGACCCGAAGCTGGCCGGATGGGGCCCCAAGGCCCGTTACTACAATCCGCCGGTGGTGCTTATCCTGGCCTGCCCGGATGTCCATTCGGTCTTTGTCAGTCAGACCTATGGCGATCCGGTTATGGCCGGGCCGGATGATATTGAGCTGGGTCCAGTATTTTCCGGTTTCGCCCAGCCGTGGAACTGCTACACCCTGCAGCAGGCGGACCTGGATATCTGTCTTGGCACTGTTGAGAACCAGGTTGTTGAACAGGTGCGGCGCGGGCACGAGGCTGTGTGGTTTGAGCCGCCCCCCGGCTCACTGCTCTGGTTTTTCCGCCATATGGAGGTGGAAACCGGCTTTTTTTTCAGCAGCCGGGCAGTCAGCGAACTCATCACTGCACACGACAACAGGCTCCTCACCATCGTAATCAGTGCAGACAAAGAGCGTATTCTTAACGATCTGCAGGTGTTACCAGTCCAGTTGTCATCTCCTGATACTTCCACAACCTCCCCGCTTGAGCTGCTTTTCCGCACAGAACCTGATCCCCGGCATCTCCCCCTGGCTGCGGCAGACACAAACACCCTGCCCGCCCTGCTCTTCACTGTGGAAAACAACCGTCTCACCACAGCACACACTCAGGATATCATCCTGTCAGGAACTGACTACGCCGACGGCCTCCTGACCGTCACCGGCACCATCGCCGCTCTGCCGCCGGGTAACCACGTCTGGCTCTTCCGCTGGCAGACTGACGGACAACTCATCGAACCGATTCCAGAACATACCGGATACCACGACCAGCTCTTCTGGGCAGCCTTTGCACTCACACCGCCACAGATCCTCCCCCCTGCCCGCCTGCTTATCCGTATCCTCCACGAGCCCTCACCATAAAGACAATGCCGACACCCTACTGGAACGAACTCTCCATACTCCTGCTAAACAGCGATCTCCAAAGCAGACGGCGCCTGCGCCGCCCCTGCCCGGTCCCTCTGCCGCCGGATCCCGTTATCCGCAACCTGTCCAGCCAGGCCAACCGCGCGGGGCTTCTTCCTCTTTTAGAGCGCCACCTGCTCACCTGCCTGGCTCTGCCGGCCGCACCCCGGCCACAAAAGAACCGGCTCGCCCACCTTCTGGCCAAGACCTTTCCCGACTACCCTGTGAAGAGTCTTATAACGGCAAGCTGGTGCTGTCTGCCCGTCCTCACCTGCCAGGACACCGCAGGCTCGGTTACCTGGCTGCTCCTGGGCCGCATTCCCGGTGAAGCCGGGATCACCTTCTCCGGTACCCCGCAACCTGCAATCAGCAGCATGGAGGCTGCAAACGCGGCACTGTCGGCTGTGATGCAGGCTCTGCCCGCATCACCACACCGGTATCCCGCCCTTTTTCTCCAGCATCCGGACGATCCTCCGGTTACCGGCGGCTCACTCGGCCTGCCTCTGGCTCTGGGCATACTGCTTCTTGACAAGGAGATTGAATGGCCGCCCGGTGTTTTTGCCAGTGGCGGTATGACAGCTGACGGCATCATCCAGCCGGTCACCGATGAGGAAGCAAAGTACAAAACAGTCAGTACAGAGCTGCAACTGCTTCTCTTTCCGGAAACCGGCCTGCTGGAAACCTCTCCGCAGGACAGCAGAATAGTCCGCTGCCCGACCCTGGCCGATGCGATCCTTGCCCTTGATTTTCTTGCAGTTGACGCTGATCCTCAACAGATTGCCCATTACCGTGCCTGCCTTTCTCGTCCTGCACTCTTTTTACAGGAGTTTGCCACCCTGCCGATCGCGTTGCTTTCTGTTCCAGAGGGTCGTCGGCTTCTTATCCGCATACAAAACGAACGAAAACATCTCTTTGCACAACTGGTCAACTGTCTGAAGGGATGTCAGAACGATCCGGAGCGGGCAGATATAATTGCCCGACTTCTGAGTCCGGATGATGTGTTACAGCTGAGCCGGGAGAAAGACGACACAGCTCTTCCTGCCCTTGACTGGTGCATTGCCAGAATTGCCACTGCCAACCGGCGCGGCGATGTGGCAGACAGCAGCCAATGGAGCAGGCTGGCCCGGAACATAGGCAGACAGCTTTCCTCTAAAAAGAAGGTTGACTGTGCCAACCACCTGTTCGTCACCACCCGGTTCAACTGCTACTGGTTTACGCCCGATCCACCGGAAGAATTTACCACCCATCTGCAGAAGGAAGAGCAGATCTATCAGCTCGATCAGTGCGACAACCGTCTTCTTGGCGCCATGTACGGCACCCTGGCACAGAACTACGGATTCTGCGGACCGCAGTACAGAAAAAAATTTGTTGACTGTATTGCTCAGGCGGAACAGGCCTTTGGCCGCTCGCATCACGATCAGAAGATGCGGCTCTTTGCCTATCAGATCTACAGTCTTTTAGACTGTTCCCAGCTCCAGGAGGCAAAAACACTGCTTTACCACTACCTGCAACTGCCCGAAAAGAGCACACCCGAGCAATGGATAGATCAGGTAGTCCTTCTCAACAACACCCCCACAGAACACACTGCTTTTCAGATAGCGGTTGTCTGCCGTCTGCTGACAGAACTTGTCTGCAATGGTCAACTGTCAGCACACCCAGCCTGGCATGAGCAACTGGCCTCCCTTCTGCCCGCACATCTTATTCATCCCTGGCAGCTGACCGCCTACAACCTCGGCCGGCTTTTTCTGATGCTCAACAAGAAAAAACCGGCAGTATCCCTATTGTATCGTTCAGTTACCGCCTGCATGGACAGAGCTGGTACCATGCTGCCCATGGCTCTCCTGTCTCTGGCACAGCTCAGTACCATCAGAACACAGGCAGATCAGGCCCTGGAAACCAGTGCCCGGGTACTGCAACAGATTAAAAACAGCGAGCAGCTGCATCCGGCGCACTTTGCTCCCCTTGTCACAGCACCATCGCCTGAACAGGCACTGAAAAAGGTGCTGGATGAACCGGCACGATTTTTTCCTTTCAGCTATCGATAAAAAAATGCAGGGAGCAGCAAAAAACACGATTTATGCCCGTATACCGAAAGCAGAGAAGATAATCGGCAACACCTGTTGCAATCAGATGAATCAGGACAAACCACCATGCATCAGCTCTTTTTGATATTCAACCACAGTTTCACTCCGGACCAGGAGGCCAGTGCCCGCACCGAACTCGGAGTTGCCGCGGTCGTTGAGATGCCGCCGGAGCTGCGAGAACTGTGGGCCAATGTACCACCGGAGTTGCCAGGCCTTGATACCTGGCTGCAGCCCTTTTACCAGTGGATCACCACACACTGCCAACCAGGGGACTACATCCTCATCCAGGGCGATTTTGGCGCCTCATACCTGTTGGTTGGTTTTGCAATCGACCGGCAGCTCATCCCTGTGTACGCCACCACCAGGCGCCAGGCCCGGGAAGAACACTTAAATAACGGCCGCATCCGCATGGAGCACACCTTCAAGCATGTGCGCTTCCGTCGATATGGTCAGTAAAAAGAGAGTAAAAGCTGCAACGTTATCTGCATTTTTATAAAAATCTCAACACACAGAGGAACAGAGTATGGTTCAGAACAAACGCAACGTCTTCATCAGTTTTCTTGGCACAACCCCGTATGTACCCTGTAACTACCGCTTTAACAACGAGGATACACCCATAGCCGGTGTCCGCTTTCTCCAGGAGGCCTGTATCAGACAGTGGTGCACAGACTGGACAGCCGGGGACCGGATCTTTATCTGCGTCACCGACGAATCCAAGCAGTTGAACTGGGCTGATGACGGACACAAAGACGACGGCGAACCAATGAAGAGCCAGGGTTTGGAGTCAACGCTCAACAGTCTTGATCTTGCAGTGCCTGTTGAACTGGTCACAGTACCGTCCGGCAAAACAGAAGAGGAGATCTGGGACATTTTTGAAATAATCTTCAACCTTCTCCAGAAAGAAGACAACCTCTACTTTGATATCACCCATGGCTTCCGGTCACTGCCCCTGCTGGCCATGACAGTGCTCAACTATGCCAAGGCCATGAAAAACATCACAGTACGCGCCATTTCCTACGGTGCCCTGGAGGCACTGGGTAAGGTGCCCGAGGTAAAAAAAATGCCACTTGCCGATCGGAATGTACCGGTCTTTGACCTGGTCTCTTTTGACCGTCTTCAGGATTGGGTCATTGGAGTGGACCGGTTTACAGCTTCCGGCGATACTGCACAGATCAGCCGACTGGCCAATTCCGACATCCGCTCGATCCTTAAGGAAACCAAAGGAAAACATGACGATGCCCAGGCCATCAGAGAGTTAAGCAAGCATCTTTCTAACTTCTCAACAGCCCTGACCACCTGCCGCGGTCTGAAAATCTCTGACCGTGCATCTTCGGTCAACAAGTCGTTAGAGCAGATTAAAAAAACAAACCTGATCAGACCTCTGGAGCCCGTACTGGAAAAGATAAAGCCTTTGCTTGCCGACTTTTCCGGTGACGCCATTGCCGATGGACTGGCTGCTGCCCAGTGGTGTTACACGCACAACCTCTACCAGCAGGGCTATACAATCTTAAACGAGACCATGATCACCTTTGTTGTAAACCAGTTCCTGGGGACAGACGGCACGGATAAGCAGGATCGAGAGCTGGTGAACCAGTGTGTTAACATTATCCTTGCAAAAAATGAGTCGCCATCTTCGACCAAGGATGATCCGGCAAGAAGAGAAGAGATAATCGCCCGAATGGAGCCGCAAAAAACACTGCTGAGTGAACTGCGCAACCTGAAAAACATTCGTAACGACATCAACCATGCCGGATACAACGACAACCCAGCCAGACCAGAAACCATTCAGAAAAACCTGCTCCGTTCTATCGAAACAATGAGACATCTTGTTGCAGAGATCACCCGGTCTCAACAATCTGAAGAACAGGTGCCACAATGACCATCTCCATCCACCAGCTCACCTTTCACTGCCGCTGGCTGAGCGAGGCGCGTTTACCCGGCTACCTGGGCTCAACGCTCCGCGGTGCCTTTGGCTGGGCACTGAAAAGAAGCTGCTGTGCCCTAAAAACACAAGAGTGCGCAAACTGTATGCTGCGCCAACGGTGCGGTTATGCGTGGATCTTTGAAACCGAGCGCTTCACAGAACCAGACGGACAGCGGGTGAACGCCCGTCCCCACCCCTTTGTGTTACAGCCCGGACAAAACAGTTCTGGAGAGAGAAAGGCCGGGGAAACATGGGATTTCTCACTGCTGCTCATCGGTCGCGCCATCGACTACCTGCCCCACATTGTCTACAGCATTCAGCAGATGGGGCGTTCGGGTATCGGGGCTGCTGCCCGGCATGGGTTTGGCCGATTCGAGCTTGAAACCATTAAAAGCAAAGACACTGTTCTTTACGAGAACACGGCCAAAGAGCTCCACAACACGCCGGTTGCCACCGAACTGCGCCCCGACTGCAGCACAGTGTCTCCGGCACACAGTCTGCTCTGCACTCTGGAAACCCCGCTACGCCTGAAACACAACAACACATTATTCAGGGAGTTGCCCTTTCATGTGCTCATCCGTGCAGCACTCCGCCGGATAACAACCCTGGAATCAGCTTATGGCCAGGGTGAGCCACAGCTCGATTACAGCGACCTGATTCATCGGGCCAGACAGATTAAAGCCGTCAACTCCACCCTTCGTTGGCAGGAAACACTACGCTACAGTAATCGACAACAACAGAAGGTGTCTTTAAGTGGTCTGGTCGGTTCAGCAGAGTACCAGGGCAACCTTACGCCCTTTGTTCCCCTGCTCGAATACGGCAGCCGGGTTCACCTGGGCAAACAGACTGTCTTTGGTCTGGGTAAGATAGCCCTGCAATGGGACCTCCCAACACCTGACTGAAAAATTTTACCATCAATAAAGGAGTAATGTATGGCAAAAATATTTGTAAGTTTTCTGGGCATAGGCAACCACAGTAAAAAGCCAGGTTACGAAACTGCCACCTACTTCTGGCCAGAAAAAGGAAACACAGAAATAACCGTTCGATTTGTGCAAACTGCAATTCTTACAGTTCTTGAACAGGAGAGTCCTGTTGATACGTTCCTTCTCCTGTGCACCGAAGATTCAAAAGAGAAGCATCTGCATCTGCTGCAAAAAGAGCTTCAGGAACATCTGCCCACCGGCCCCATGCCCACTGTTCCACAACAGCTGGTCCCCACGGATATGCAACCAGCCAACCAGTGGAAATGGTTTGAGCAGTTGCTTGAACGTATTCAGCCCGGTGACCGCCTGACCATTGACTTTACCCATGGCATGCGGGCGATACCGATTGTCTTTTCCAGTGCCATCGGCTTTCTGCAACGGGCTAAAGGGGTGCAGTTGGAGCATGCACTCTACGGGTGGTACGATCCGGCCAAAAAAGACGAACCACATCCCATCGTTGATATGCGTGACTTCTATATAATCAACGACTGGACCGAAGCCGTGGCCAGGCTTGCCGACGATGCCGATGCCAGGAAGCTGGGCGAACTGGCAAAGACCACCCGGGTCGACACCCTGCAACCGCTGGCCGATCCTTCCCTGATCAGTTCGTTTACAGAGATGACCGACTGCATCCGTAATGTGGATGTGAACAACATCAGCAACAAGGTGGGTGGCGCCTTGAACAAGGTCGAACAGGCAAGAAAAGGGGCCACAGGCTCTGCACAGGTGATGCTCGACCTGGTGCGCGATAAGTTCACAGGCCTGGCCTCAAATCATCCGGCCAGTGGCAGATACGACCTCCCCTATTTCCAGACACAGCTGGAAATCATCAGCCTGTTGCTCGAACACCGCCTGTTCATGCAGGCCTTCACAGCCATGCGTGAGTTTGTGGGATCAATCGGTATGGCCGGGTTGACAGGAAAATATGCCAACAAAAAGATGTCAAGTTCCGACGGGAGAAGATACAGAAGAAGGTTTGCCGAGGTCTTTGTCAACATGATGCAGGTACCTCAGGAAGAATGGAAATTTTTCAATAAAAACGAAACAGATAAAGAAACCCTCATGCCCTGGTACGAAAAACTGCAAAATACCGGTGTGGAACAGCAGCTCAGGAGTTTTGTCAAAGACTTAGTGGACACACGAAACGGTTTTGACCACGCCTGGACATCCAAGGCAGAAGCATATGGTACAGTTGAACAGGATGGGCGACGCTATTTTGAAAAGTTAAAAAACATTCTTGAACAATTAAAAGAGAAAGGATGGATATAATGGCTTTCCCCAGATGAAGGGCCACCGAAGAAGAGGAGACATATATGGATAAAGAGTTACTTCAGGCAATTTCCTTAGCCGGAATGTTGCATGATATCGGTAAATTCGCCGAACGTGCTGACGCTGTCGAATCCGGCGACCAAGACATGATTCGACAAGAATATCGGTATAGTCACGCTTTTCATACCGAACAGGCGTTAAAACTGCTTTTCTCTGAAGAACAGCTGAACAAGAGTTTTGGTGATCTGACCGAATGTACGGTAATGAACCTGGCCACACGCCACCATAAACCGCGTAATGACTTTGAACTCATTATCGCTGAAGCAGACCGCATTGCAGCCGGACATGAACGCGCAAAAGGTGATGCAGATTCCGACTATGATACCGGCGGTCGTGAACGCAAAAGCAAAACTCCCATGCTCAGCATCATGGCCAGAATTCGTCTGAAAAAACACGCTGACGAGCAAGGAAGTTCCGATGACTGGCGCTACCGGATCAATAACGAGGGCCTGGCATACTCATCTGATGAGTACCACCGTCTTTT